>NZ_JAALCR010000061.1 GCF_011065895.1 Paludisphaera rhizosphaerae
CGGAACCGAGGAGGCGCTGGATGACCGACGGAGGTGGCTGGCCTCGATACTGGTCGGTCCTTTCCGCGATGATCGCGACGGCGGCAGCGGCTCTGCTCTGCGCGGCGATCCGCGGCGGGGACGGCCGTGGGACGGTCGGGGCTGTCATCGTAGGTTGTACGCTCCTCCTGGCGCTGGCTCTCTATCGCGACGCCGCGTCGCGAAAAGGCCTGGAGGATCCGGCGAGTTGGCGGCGAAAGGCTTTGGACGCGTTGTTCTCACTTGGGGGCGCAACGCTGATCGTGGGGTTGTCCGACCTGGCGTTCGTCGTGGGTTTCCTCGCGTGGTCCGGATCGAGGAGTTTCGAGTTCCGGAGTCTGGTCGTCACAGGGCGGTGCTGGGTCGGCCCCGAGCCGCCGACGTTGGAGGCGTGTACGGCGGCCGGGCTTGTGCTCGGGCTGGCGGTCGCTCGCTCATTGCGGTTAGTCCTGTCGAGCCTCGTCATGACGGGCCGGCCGCGACGCGGGGATTATCTGCGGCTCTGGCCGGTCGCCCTCACCTTGGCTCTCCTTGCATTGTGGCGATTGTGAAGATCGACGGCAGGTCGATTCACCCGTTTCACGAGGCAGGACCGAGGCCGCTCCCAGGGAGTCACCAGTGGCCGGCGTGCGCGCCGCCGTCGACGTACAGGGTCTCGCCGGTGACGAAAGCGGCCGAGTCCAGGTAGAGCACCGCGTCGACGATTTCCTGGATCTCGCCCACACGGCCCAGCGGGTGGAGCGCGGCGGCCTCGGCGAGGGCCTCGGGCGAGTGCATCGGCGTCTTGATGGTGCCCGGGGCCACGGTGTTCACTCGGATGCCCCTGTCGGCGTACTCGATCGCCAGCGACCTCGTCACGGCGTCCAGACCCCCTTTCGTGAGGGACGCCAGCGCCGAGGGCACGCCCTTCACGGGCTGTCGCACGAGGGTCGTCGTCATGTTCACGATGTGCCCGCCCCCGCCCTGCGCGAGCATCTGCCGGACGGCCGCCTGTGAGACGAAGAAGAACCCCGCGAGGTTCACCGCGACCTTCCGCGCGAAGTCGGCCTCGGTGTACTCGGTGAAGGGCTTGGAGATGAAGATTCCGGCGTTGTTGACCAGCGTATCCACCCGGCCGAACGCCTCCACCGCGCGGGCGATCACCCGGTCCGCCACCGCCGGGTCGGCGATGTCGCCGGCGACCGAGACCATGTCCGTCGCGTCGGCCGCCTCGATCGACCGCGAGTTGGCCACCACGCGATCGCCCCGATCGAGGAACCCGCGGACCAGCCCCGCCCCAATCCCCTGCGACGCTCCGGTGACGACCACGACCTTGCGCGCGGAAACCATACGAATCTCCATGCTCTGATCTGTCGATCGACCCCGGAGAAATCCATGACTGTCGGTACGGCCCTCCGAACTCGGCCAGCCATTCTATCAGAGCGGAGGGCGACGAGAGCGGTCGGCAACCCTTCATGGGGCAAGTCATGCCGATCGCCTCACCATGATCCCGGACGATCATAGAATTTAACTTGACTAATCCTATAGGCAAGATAAGAATCGGCCGCCGCTAGCATCCCGAATCCTCGGCTCGAAGTGAACCGAGGCGGGCACAGCGACGGCGACGGCGCGATGCGGCGCGGCGAGGAGGCGGACATGAAGCCCCGACGATCTGGCGGGTTCACCTTGATCGAGTTGTTGGTGGTGATCGCGATCATCGCGGTCCTGATCGCCCTGCTGCTGCCGGCCGTGCAGGCGGCCCGGGAGGCGGCACGGCGAATTCAGTGCACGAACAATCTGAAGCAGATCGGCCTCGCCCTCCACAACTACACCGACATCAACCTGCAGTTCCCGATGGGGGCGCAGGGCCGCTTGCCGACGACCGGGCTGTACCCAGCCCCCTACTACCGCCAACCGCTGTTCGTCTCGATCCTGCCGTTCTTCGAGCAGACTGCGGCCTACCAGTCGTACAACTTCTCCAGGATCTTGTTCGAAGACGTCGCCAACAATACCGCGAGGCTAACGAGCTTCTCTGTGTTCAACTGCCCGTCCGACACCGCCAAGGTCTTCGCCAAGGTGGTCGGCGGCGTTACCCAGAACTTCGACGTCAAGGGGAACTACGGGGCGAACTGGGGGATGAACACGATGTTCAACCAGGGGCCGTCCGGGTCCAGCGTGGCGTTGACCGGTTACGCGCCCTTCTACTTCAGCTACGGGGCGCCCATCGCCGCCCTCACCGACGGCACCAGCAACACGACGGCCATGCTGGAACTGCTCCAGACGACCTCGCCGGCCGGGCCCAGCCTGGTCATCGACCGTCGAGGACGAATCTGGAACGACGACGCGGCCTGCTATCAGGTCACGGCGCGGCTGGCACCCAACAGCAAGGCTCCGGACTACGGCGTCTGCTACAACGACCCGGGCAACCTGGCCCCCTGCACCACGGACAGTTCCAACGGGCTGGACTACTACCTCGGCACGCGGAGCCATCACCCGGGCGGCGTCAACGTCCTGTTCTGTGACGGCTCGGTGCGGTTCCTCAAGGACTCGATCAACGTGCCGACCTTCCAGGCCCTCAGCACTCGGGCCCTTGGCGAGGTGATCTCCTCGGACGCGTTCTGACCACCACGCCGACGCTGCTGCGGACGAGCTAAACATTGGCGCGGGGCGACCTCCTCCGCGCTTCGCGTCTCCCGGCCCCCGGGGCGGGTGGGACAGTCCGAGGAGAGATCATGCGCAAGCGATTGAGATACGTCGCATTGACGGGCACCCTGGCCTCCGCCTGGCTGGGCGGCTGCGGCCCCAACGACGAGTTCCTGCACGTCGGCGTCGCGGGCAAGGTGACCCTCGACGGCAGCCCCCTGACGGGCGCGGCGATCACCTTCCAGCCCCTCGCCTCCGGGGCGGCCGCCCATGGAACGGTCGAAGCCGGCGCGTATTCCATCGCCCGTTCGGAAGGCCCAGGGCCCGGAGCTTACCGCGTCGAGATTTCCAAGACGGCACCCACCGGCCGGCGCATCCCCGACAGCGAGTATTCGGGGCAGACGATCGAGGAGACTCGCAACGCGATCCCCAGCCGTTACAACATCAACTCCGAGTTGAAAGTGGACGTCAAGCCGGACGTCGACCAGACATTCGACTTCGACCTCAAGTCCAAGAAATGACCCAGGGCGGCGAACTCCCGGGCTTGCGAGCTTTGGCCAAGCCCGCGGGCCTCGTCGGCTTCATTTCCCGACTGGCGGCAGGTAGCCGATCGAGGTCAGGAACTCGTCCATCGCCGCGGTGGTGCGCGCCTTCCAGGGCTCTCGGTTGAAGAAGCTGTGGCCCTGGCCGGGTGCGGAGAACAGCTCGGCGCGGACGCCGAGGTCCTTGGCTTTCTTGATGTACTCGTCGCCCATGACGGCGAGTTTGTCATCCGTGCCGAACAGGATCAGGGCCGGCGGGGCGTCTTTGGTGATGTGCAGGTTGGGAGTGATCGCGTCGCCGAGCTTCTCGTCGTCGTCGATCCGCTTCATCAACTGGGGGACGCCGGAGAATCGCAGCACCGGGTTGAACAGCACCATCGCGTTGGGCTTCGGCGAGACCTTCAGGTCGTCGCCGGGGGCGTCCAGGCCGGTCGTGAACGCGGTGCAGGCCGCGATGTGGCCGCCGGCTGATCCCCCCGCCGCGACGATCCGATCCGGGTCCACCCCCTGCTCCGCCGCGTGGGCGCGGAACCACCTCAGCGCGCTCTTGGCGTCCTCGACGCAGGCGTCGGGCCTCACGTCCTGGCGGGACTTCACCCGGTAGTCGGCCCGGGCGGCCACCATCCCTCGCCGCGCCAGGTGCTCGGCCTGGGCCTCGAACTGCTTGATGTTCCCGTTCGTCCACCCGCCGCCGAAGAAGAAGACGATCCCCGGCCGATGGTCCTCGGCCTTCCAGCCGGGCGGATACGTGACGACGACCTCCAGCTTCGCCTTGGGAGCTTCCTTGTAGACGAACGTCTTCGACGTCGTCGTCGTCTCCTGGGCCTGGGCTGAGATCGTCCACGCCGCCGCCACGACGACCGTCAGGGCCTGTCGCATCGTCATCGTTCCGCCCTCCTCATCCACTCGCTCGGTATTGAGAACATGGGACCGACGGATGAAACCCCGGCCTCCTCGGGAAGTGTCGCGACCCGTCTGCCTTCGGGTTTCGTATACTATCAGAGGGGCCCTTGGTCCTCATTCTTCTGTTGTGAAGGAGGCCGCGGATGATCGACCTGATCAAGCGAACGATGTTGACCGGCCTGGGGCTGGCGGTGATGACCAAGGACAAGGTCGAGGAACTCGGCCGCGACCTGGCCGAGCAGGCGAAGCTCGGCGAGAGCGAGGGCCGCGAGTTCGTCGACAACCTGATGAAGCAGTCGGAGACCGCCCGCAACGAGTTCGAGACCCGGGTCAACGCCCTGGTGAAGAAGGCCGTCGAGGGCCTGAACCTTGTCCACAAGGACGAAGTCGCCAAGCTCCAGGGCCGCATCGACGCCCTCGAAGACGAGTTGAAGAAGCACGAGCACGCCTCGTCCCACCACGCGGCGGCCTCGCACCACGGGGTTTGAGAGCCGACCCCGCAACGATGAGCGGAGGTCCCTCCGTCGACTGACGGATGCACGCATTTTAACTTGACGACATCGATCCGGTCCGCTTTAATCTTCCGATGCGCGGACCGGGTTCGTCTCCTCTCCGTCTGCCGAGGCCCGCGCAGGCCGGCGCTCGCTCTTGCACGCCCGGCCGGGGAGAGCCGTACACGCACGGCTCTCCGCGACTTCCCTCCGACGGAGATCCTCCATGCCCGCCCCTGCTTCGACGCGCGCCCGCGCGGCCTTTACGCTCATTGAACTCCTCGTCGTCATCGCGATCATCGCGGTGCTGATCTCGCTTTTGCTCCCCGCCGTGCAAGCGGCGCGTGAGGCCGCCCGCCGCGCCCAGTGCGTCAACAACCTGAAGCAGATGGGGCTGGCCTGCCACAACTACAACTCGACTCACGCCCGCTTCCCTATGGGAGGGACGACCTACTTCAAGCTCCCCGGCGGCGGCTGCTCGATCACCCGCCAGCACACGGTTTTCAGCTTCCTGCTGGGGTACATGGAGCAGTCGAACGTCTACAACAACATCAACTTTTACTTCGCAGCCGGCGCAGCCAACACCGACCCCGAGTACGGCGTTCCGCCCGGCCTGGTGCAGCAGACGGCCTTCAGCACCAACATCTCCACCTTCGTCTGCCCGTCCGACCAGGGCCAGGTCCCGACCTCGACCGATCAGAACACCTACCGCCAGGGTTCGTACGCGGGGAACGTCGGCACCTGGGACATCATCCGGCTGACCACCAGCAACTGCGCTCCCTACGAGGGGAACGGCCCGCTGGGGATCAACATGTGCTACTCCGAGGCCGCCCTCACCGACGGCACCAGCAACACGCTGATGATCGGCGAGCTGTCGCGGTTCCGGAACCACCCGCTGACCTGGCAGAACACCTGGAGCCGGCTGGGCGGCTACTCGTTCTCGTACAACACGGGGAGCGGCACGGGGTCGTCCTTCACCTACCAGGGGCTGGTGACGGCCGTCCCCAAGATCAACGCCGGGATGCGGCTGCCGCACGTCGTTTCCCCCGCAGCGCCCGACGCCCAGACCAACTGGCTGGGCGATCCGCGTTTGCTGGAACAGGGACAGATCGGCTTCCGCAGCCAGCACCCGGGCGGCGCCAATTTCCTGCTCGGCGACGGCTCAGTCCGGTTCCTCAAGGCGAGCATCGCGCCCGACAGCTACCGCGCCCTGGCCACCCGCGCCGGCGGCGAGGTCGTCAGCGCCGACGCGTATTGATCGACGGAGCGGAATGGACTCGTACAATCGGCCCTTCGAACGATCTCTCGATGGGTGCCATGGCCACGCTCGCGTGGCCATGGGCCGGCGTGGGATGACCGCAGGGCCGTCGCCGATCGCATGCCCACGGCGAGCGTGGGCATGGCACCCGTGCACGGTCATCCCCTGTTTCAAAAAGCGAATCGAACCATGCCTATCCGTTTTCGTTCCCTCGTCGTCTTGGCGACCCTCGCCGCGGCGGTTCTGTCCGGCTGCGACTCCAACCCCGACGCCCCCACGGCTCCGCCGAGCGTGATCGTCTCGGACTCGGATTCCAGCACGAAGCCCTCGCAGGCCAAGAAGTCGACGAAGAAGGCCGAGGACGCCCCGGCCGAGGAATCCAAGGCCCAGTGACCGAGAAGCCGGAGCCCGCACGTTGAACGCGAACCATCGCCGATTCTGGCTGCTGACCGTGGGCGCCTGCACCTGCACCTGCGCCGTCCTCTCCAGTCGAGTCCCCGCCCAGGCCCCCACGCCCTCGTTCGTCGCCGAGGTCAAGAAGGCCGAGGCCGGCAGCGAACTGACCAAGCAGCAGGAGCACTGCGAGATCGACGCCGATCGGCTCGCCGCGCTGGGGGCGAAGCCCGGTCAGCAGGCGAGGATCTACAAGGACTCCTCCACCTTCGCCGTCTATACGCTGATCCCCCGTCAGGAAGAGCCCGATACGATCATCCGCATGGGGCTGTCGGGCCGGCAGCGGATGGGCAAGGACGCGCCCGACTCCTTCTCGGCCACGGTGGCCATCGTCCCCGCCCCGCGCTCCGAACTGACCGACGAGCAGGCCGACACTCAGGGGGAGCTGGTCGAGCGGCTGGACGACGACGGGACGCATACGGGCCTGTTGATCATGGCCCCTCACGGCGGCGAGATCGAGCGGCCGACGGACCTCCAGTCGATCCGGCTCAAGGAGAAGCTGGGGAAGCCCCGGGTTTCCACCTGGATCCTCAAGGGCTACGACCCTCCCGGCCCGCAGACCGCCTACGGCCGCTGGCACATTACGTCCACCGAGATCAGCGAGGCTAGCTACCCCCTGCTCGCTCAGGCGGGAAAGCGACGCTACGACTACGCCTTTTCGTTCCACGGCAAGGCCGCCGAAGGACTGCTCGTCGGCGGCACCGGGCCGATGGAGCTGAAGCAGGAGGTCGCGGAAGCCCTCAAGAAGGCCGTGGGCGACAAGGGCGTCGAGGTCGTCATCGCCTACCAGGGCCAGCCCCTGGGCGGCACCACGCCGAGCAACATCGTCAACCGCTATACCGACCGCGGCATCCAGCTCGAACAGGGCCCCACCGCCCGCCGCGAATACTGGAAGGAAATCGCCGACGCCGTTGCGGAGGTCTACCGGACGAAGCTCTGAAAGTGTGCATCGAATCCAGACCTCAACGGCCTTCCCCCCTCGCGGGGGAAGGTGGCCCGAAGGGCCGGATGAGGGGGGATCGGCGTTGGTTCTTGAGCGGCCGTCGGATCTATGTCCGACGCCGATCGTCCCCCTCATCTGACCGCTGCGCGGTCTGTCTTCCCCCTCCAGGGGGGAAGACGTCGGAACGTCCTCCGACGAGCGGTTACGCGGCGGCTGGGGCGGTTTCCGCGGGCTCGGGTCGGGCCCGGGGGCCGTTCAGCAGGCGGCCCAACCAGGTGTAGCGGACCAGGAACTGGTACGACACGAGCAGCAAGGCCGTCGAGACCGCGACGATGAGCACGAGCTTCGCGAGCGACGGGATCGGCCAGTCGCGCACGAGGTACTGGGCGGCGATCACCAGCGGCAGGTGGGCGAGGTACAGCCAGTAGGCCGAGTCCGACAGGTAGCGCATCGTCGGGCTCTCCTCGGGCCAGAACCGGCGGAACAGCCCCATCAGGCCGAACGTCATCAGCCAGGGATACGCCGCCTGCAGGGCCGTCGAGAGCAGCCGTCGCTGCGACGGGTCGAGGCCGCCGAACGTCGCGGCCAGCGGCTCGGGCCACCCCGTCGTCAGCGCCATGCCCAGGGGGAAGACGACCAGGAGGGCGATCGCCAGCGGCAGGCCCCAGCGCGAGCCGACGCGGGCGGCGTGATCGTCATACGCGTAATCGAGCGCCCCGAAGCCGAAGAAGATCGCGTAATACGCCAGCACGTGCGGGATGGGAAGAATGCCCGACGACGTGTCGGGGCCGAAGACGCCGTCGCCCATGAGCCACTGGGGGAGCATCGTCAGCGGGATCAGCCAGAGATAACGAGCCGGCGAGACGATCAGCCACGCGGGCGGTCGCACGGCCGGCAGCCTCGTCCCGACCAGCGAAACGGCCGCCAGCCCGAGCACGAGCCACCAGAGGAACCACAGGAACCAGAGGTGGCTGAAGAGCGGGATCTGCATGAGGAGGTCGGCCAGGTTGTCGGGCTTCCCCGTGATCGCGCCGCGCTGGCGGAGGGATTCGGCGATCGCCGCCTTGCGACGGCCCAGGCCGTCCTCGTTCACGGTGAGCTTGAGCATCGACGCGAAGTAGATCGTCGTCCCCTCGTCGACGATCGCGTTGTCGAGCGGGGTCTTGCCGCGCTTGTTCACCGCGTTGACGTCCGCCCCGCCGGCGATGAGCGCGGCGACGGCCTCGTCCGCGCCGACGAAGGCCGCCGCATGCAGGGGAGTGCCGCCGTCGGTGGCCGCGGCATTGACGTTCGCCCCTCGGTCGACGAGCAGCTTCACGGCCGACGCCTTGTTCGCCAGCGCAGTGAGATGGAGGGGAGTCACCTGGAACTCGCCGACGAGGTCGTTCACGCTCGCGCCGTCTGCGAGCCGCCGCTCGATCGCGTCGAGGTCGCCGGCTTCGGCGGCGGTCCCGATCGTGGCTTTCTTGGCATCGGCGCTGGGTTCGTCGGTCCCCTGCGAGGCCGACGACATGGCGACGCCGGAGATCCAGTGCACCGCCGGGACGACGGTCACCAGGCCCAGCAGCAGCGGGAGGAAGACCCGCCGGAAGCGATGCTTCACCAGCGCCCCGGGGCCTCGCCGATGCAGCAGCATCGCGGTGAAGAAGCCGCTCATCACGAAGAAGAGCGGCATCCGGAAGCCGTGGATGGCCGAGAACAGGATCCCAAGCCCGGGGGCCTGTCGGGAGTCCGACACGACCCAGAACGCCGGGAAGAACGACAGCGACGCGTGCAGGACGATCCCCAACAGCATGGCGACCGCCCGCAGGGCGTCCAGGTCGGATCGTCGGGCGAAGGGAGGATGCGAGTGGCTCATGCGAGGGGGTTCGCTCGACGCCGCCCAGTATTGGGGCGTGACTCGCATCCCACCCGCCGAGGCATCACAACACCGAATGCACCGGGGGCCTCTCGGGTCAGGCCCCAGCCTTCTTCTGGACCGGGGCGCGGCGGCGTCGGGCGGGGGCTTCGGTGGGGGTCTTGAGGCCGCCGGAGAGGGGGTCGGCCCCGCCTTCGAGGGGCTGGCCGGGGAAGGCGGCGGCGAGGCGTTTCTGGACGGCTTCGGCGTAGGAGTCGGACAGTTCGAAGCCCAGGTAGCGACGGTCCAGCTTCTTGGCGACGGTCAGCGTCGTGCCGCTGCCGGCGAACGGGTCGAGGACCGTCTCGCCGGGGTTCGAGCTGGCCCGGACGACCCGGCCGAGGATCTGCTCGGGCATCTGGCAGCCGTGGAACCCCGCGCGTTCCTTGAACGTGCCGCAGACGCGGGGGACGTACCAGGTGTCCTCGTGTTCCTCGAAGCCCTGGCTCATGTCCTGGGGACGGAGGATCCAGGTGTCGTCGGGGAGCCGGCCCTTGGGGTTGGCGCGGAGATCGGCGTAGACGAGCTGACGAGCCGACGGCACGCGGACCGCCGGATCGTCGCCGTTGAAGGTGAAACGTTTGGGGTCCTTCAAGAAGTAAAGCAAGTGGGCGTGGCTGCGAGCGAATTTACGTCGGCAGTGGACCCCAAACGTATAGTACCAAACCACCCAGCTCCGAAGCGTCAGGCCCAGCTCGCGGTGGAAGATCCACTTCATCTCGGCGGCGTATTCGTCGCCGATGGCGAGCCAGAACGTTCCGTCGGGCTTGAGTGCACGAACGACTTCGCGACCCCAGCGCCTGGTCCAGTCAAGGTAGGCTTCGGAGTCGCGTTCGTCGTCGTAGACATCGTAATCATAGCCGATGTTGAACGGGGGGTCGGCGAAAATCAGGTCGACGGAGCCGGTCTCGACTCGGGGCAATAGGTGCAAGCAGTCGCCCGCGTACAAACGGTCGAGTTCGAGGGGCCCGCGCGAGATTTCGCTGGAATTCCGCGCGCCGGAGGTCGGCGCCGCTCCGGGCGAGCCGGAGGGCGTGGGGTCGGCTTTCCGCATGGGGCCTCACTCGTCGTCGGGGTGATGGGCGTCGGGTGAATCGGCGCCGCCGTCGCCGTTGGCCGGCGCGGCGGGAGCGTTCTCGTCGATGCGATACTCGGAGAGCTTTTTGTGGAGCGTGTTCCGGTTGATCCCCAGCCGGGCGGCGGCCTTGATCTGGACGCGGTCGCAGGCCTGCAGAACCTGCTGGATCAACTCGCGCTCGACCTGGCCGACGACGCGGTCGTGCAGGTCGTTGGCGTTGGGGCCGGCGGCGCGAAGGCCCTGGCGGACCAGCTCCGAGGTGAGCGCGGCGAAGTCTGCGCCGGAGGCCCCGCCGCGATGGCGGATCGGTCGCGGGGCGGTCTCGCCGCGAAGCTGCGGCGGCAGGTGTTCGACGAGCAGTTCCGGCCCGTCGCCCAGGATCACGGCGCGTTCGACGTAATTCTGCAACTCGCGGACGTTCCCCGGCCAGTCGTGCTCGCGGAGCCTCCGCATGGCCTCCGGGTGGACGCGGCGGACCTCGCGACGGTTCTGGTCGCCGTAGCGTTTCAGGAAGAAGTTGACCAGCAACTCCACGTCCTCTCGACGCTCGCGCAGCGGCGGGAGGTAGATCGGGACGACGTTCAACCGATAGTACAAGTCCTCGCGGAACCGGCCGGAGTCGATCTCGTCGAGGAGGTCTCGGTTGGTGGCGGCGACGATCCGGGTGTCCACCTTCTTGGTGCTGTTGTCGCCGACGCGCTCAAACTCCCCTTCCTGCAGGACGCGGAGGAGCTTCACCTGGAGCTTGGGCGAGGTGCTGTTGACCTCGTCCAGGAAGATGCTGCCGGTGTGGGCGGCCTCGAACCGGCCCGTGCGGTTGTCGACCGCGCCGGTGAACGACCCTTTGACGTGGCCGAACAGCTCGGACTCCAGCAGGCTTTCCGTGAGCGCTCCGCAGTTCACCCGGATGTAAGGGCCCGTTGATCGCGGTGAGAGGTCGTGAATGGCGCGGGCGACGAGTTCCTTGCCGGTGCCGGTTTCGCCGACGATCAGGACGCAGGCCCGCGACGGAGCGACCTGCCGGGTGGTCTTGAAGACCTCGCGCATCGCCGGGCCGCCGCCGATCACCCCGGGCAGCGGGGCGTTCGGGTCCTGGACGGACTCCGAGCCCAGCCCTCGGGGAGAGGGTCTCAGCGGATGGCCGAAGGTGGGCCGGGTCTCAATGGGCATGAATCAGGTCGTTTCTCGGGATGCGGCGTCCAGGGGCGTCGGCGACCGTCGGGTTATTGTAAGGAACTCTCTTCAGGGCGATTTCGACCCGGGTCCCATGGCCACGCTTGCGTGGCCATGGATCGGCGAGGGATGGTTGCGAGGCCGCGGCCGATCGCATGCCCACGACCAGCGTGGGCATGGCGCCCTGTTCTGGAATCGGGCCTCAAACAAGGCCCTATCCACTCTTAACTCATGGCGTCGGTGTTTCCACGGGGGTTGGGGCGACGACCGGCGCGGCGGTCGCGCCTTGGTCGGGTCCATAGGTTGCGTTGGCCGGACGTTGGGACAGCGGGGAGAAGCGTCGCAGGGCGCCCAGGACGTTCCCCAGGCCGGTGTGCAGGTCGACGTCCTGCTCGGACTGGAAGGCGTCGGCGAGCTTCTTCTCCTGGTCGGCCATGACGAGGGGGCCGAACTTCTGGATGCTCCTGGCGAGTTGGCTGGCGCCGGAGCGTCGCAGTTCCACGTCGCGCGAGGGGTCGAGGATCACGTCGGCCAGGGCTCGCTGGGCGTTGGGCGCCGGGACGTCGGCAAGGACGTCGGCGACGGGCTTCTCCACGTCGTGCAGGCCGACGGCGCCCGAGATCGTCTCGCCGGCGGCGGCCAGGTCGGGGGCGAACAGGCTCCTCGGCCGGGCGGCGATCTTCGCCAGGGCGTCGGCCGCTTGCTGGGCCTGCGAGATCCGCTCGGCGTCGCTCAACTTCGAGGGCCGCCCGCCCAGTTGACGCTCGAGCGCCGTGGGGTCGGTCGTGTGGATGATGAACTTGGCCTTGGGGTACTCGGCGGCGAGGCCGGGGCGGCGGAGGTCCAGGTCCTTCGGCCCGTAGACGTAGATCGGCAGGGCGGAGGTCCGGGAGTCGGCGCCGAAGATCGAGAGGACGTCGTGGATGTCCCACGAGCCCGGGGCGTTGTCGTGCGAGACCAGGATCAGCTCGACGTCGGCCGATTCCGTGGCTGCACGGAAGGCGGCGGGCCCGGACGTCTCGGCGTCGGCCTCATAGCCGAGCTTCCGCAGCGAGCCGGCGACCTCCGCGGCCCGCGCGGGGTTGCCGTCGACGACGACCGCCCGGGGCAGCGACTGGTTGAGCAAATACCGCGAGAGCGCGGGGACGACCTGGCTGGAGCCCGGGAAGGGCTGGGTCGGGCCGATGTCCACGATCGCCTTGGCCGCGGCCAGTTGAAGCCGACGGCCGGGGGCCGTCAGGGCCTGCACCAGCGGGTGGGGCTTGCCGTTCCGCGAAGGGAGCGAGGGGTCGGCCACCTTGCCCAGGGCCTCGGCCGTGACGGCCGCGAGCGTGGGCCGGTTGGTGGCGATCGCCCCTCGGAGCAGGTCGCCGAGAACCTCAGGGCCGTTGGACAGGGCGTCCGCGTAGGTCTCCTGATCCTTGGCGGGGAAGTTCTCGTAGCCCACCTTGTCGACGGCCCGTTCCAGGGCGAAGCCCAGCCGCACCACCTGGGCTCGGCGGTTGTCGGGATCGAGCTTCAGGGCGTCGTCGGCCAGTCGACCGCCGAAGATCCCCTCCACGTCCAGACGGCGGGCGAGGTACGGGGCCGGCACGCCCTTGCTTTCATCCCAGCGCCAGAGGAGGACCTGCTCGCTGGGCATCTCGAAGAGGTGGCGGGCGTAGGCCTCGGCGGCGTCGTCCAGCACCTGCACGGGGGATCGGGGCTGGCGCTCGAACGGCTTGCCGGTCATCTTCTCGATCGCCAGCGCGGCGTTGGTCTTCACGCCGGCGGGGGAGTCGGGCGAGGCGGCCGGGAAGGTCAGGAACGGGATGGCGCGGGTGTCGCCCAGGTTCCCGAGAATGTGGGCGGCGTCGGCGGCGATCCCCGGGTCGGGCGAGTCGAGCGCGGCGATCCAGGCGGGGGTCGTCGCGGTGTCGAGTCGGCTGGCGTTGTAGACGAGCCGTTCGCGTTCGGGGGTGGTCGTCCCGAACTTCTTCAACTCGGCGACGAGCGGCGGAACGGCGAACGCGCCGGACTCGCGGAGCCGGGCGACGGCGTAGTCCTGCTCGTCCTTCGAGGCCGAGAGCGCGGGGATGTACTGCTGGATCCGCTGCGCGTCGGCGGCCATTCGGCGGGCGGCGTCGGCGAGCTTGGTGGTGAGGGGCTCGGCGAACGGCCGGGTGGCGGGGTCGTCGGAGAGCCGCAGGAACGAGCCGGCGCCGTACTTGTCCCGGAGCTTCAGCAGGGAGGCGTCGTCGATCTCGGCCTTGGAGAAGGCGTTGAGGAACGGGACGGCCTGCCGACCCTGGCCCGTCCGGGTCAGGTAGTCGATGGCCGACCAGAGTTCCTCAGGGGTCTCCGGCTGCTTGGCGAACAGCTCCGGCCCGGGAACCTGCGCCGCGGACCAGGGCAAAGGCCCGGCCGTCGACCACCCCAACGCCGCGAGGGTCCCCGCGACCAGCAGCCGCCCGCCGCGCCCACGCGGCCGGATCGAGCGAACGTTGTCTTGACGCATGACTGTCACCCGCTGGGTTGATGTCCCGGTGGCCCTTGCCTTCTTCGCCTGACTCCTTCGGCCTTCTCTCCCCTTCTCCCCCCGGGAGAAGGTGGCCCGCAGGGCCGGATGAGGGTTTCGGCGCTTCGACAGAACCGACGCCCTCGTGATCCGCGACCTGCACGCCCTCCGAACTCCGACGACTCTCATCCGACCTTCGGCCACCTTCTCCCGGGGGGAGAAGGGGCGGAGAAGGCCTTCCTCTCGTTACAACCCCTCTTCCGCGGCCACCAGCTCGTCGAGGGTCTCTCGGCGGCGGACCAGGCGGGCCTGGTCGCCTTCGACGAGGATCTCGGCGGCGCGGGGGCGGGTGTTGTAGTTGGAGGCCATGACCATGCCGTAGGCGCCGGCGGAGAACGTCGCCAGGAGGTCGCCGCGGTCGAGAGGCGGCAGCGGCCGGTCCTTGGCGAAGAAGTCGCCGCTCTCGCAGATCGGGCCGACGACGTCCCGGGGCTCGGTCCCGGGGATCGCGGCTTCGTAGTCGGTCGGCGGCGCGGGGAGGCCCGGGGGCACCGTCACGGGCCAGATCCGGTGGAACGACTCATAAAGAGCCGGCCGGATCAGGTCGTTCATGGCGGCGTCCTGGATGACGAACCGCTTGTCGCCCGACTGCTTGGTATATAACACACGGCCGACCAGCACGCCGGCGTTCCCCGCGATGACCCGCCCCGGCTCGATCGCCAGCCGGCATCCGGCGGCCTTGATCCCCGGCAAAATCGCCGCCGCGAATTCCTTCAACGGCTTGGCTTCGGGCCCCTTGTAGCCGATCCCGTAGCCGCCCCCCATGTTGTACCAGGCGATGGGGTGGCCCATCTCCCGCAGCTGCCCGATCAGCTCCACGCCCTTGGCGACGGCCTTGGCGTAGGGCTCGACCGTGGTGATCTGCGAGCCGATGTGCATGTGCATGCCGATCATCGTCAGGCTCGGCTTATCCTTTACGGTCGCCGCGATCCGCAGGGCCCGATCGATGTCCAGGCCGAACTTGGATTCCTTCTGCCCGGTCGCCGTGTAGCGGTGGGTCTTGGGGTCGACGTCCGGGTTCACCCGCAGCGCGATCGGCGCGACCCGACCCATCGACGCGGCCACGCGGGCGATCGAGTCCAGCTCGGCCTCGCTCTCCACGTTGAACATCAAAACGCCGGCCTCGATCGCCTGGGCGATCTCCGGGTCGCTCTTGCCCACGCCGGCGAAGACCGTCTGGGCGGGGTCGCCGCCGGCCTTCAGCACCCGGAACAGCTCGCCGCCGGAGACCACGTCGAAGCCGCTGCCATACGCTTTCAGCAGCCGGAGAATGCCCAGGTTCGAGTTGGCCTTCACCGAGAAGCAGACCAACGGGTCGACCTCGGCGTAGACCTCCTGGAGCGTCTTCAGCGTCTCGACGATCATCGACCCGCTGTAGACGTAGAGCGGCGTCCCAAACTCCTCCGCCAGCTTGGCGACGGGGACGTCCTCACAGTAAAGCTCATTCCCGCGGTACTGAAACGCGTCCATCTTCTGGGGTTCCCTGGCTGGCTTGGCGGATCATCCTGGACTTGCTCGCGACCCGATCGCACGCGGGCCGGTCTTCGCCTTCCCCCCTCGCGGGGGAAGGTGGCCGGTACGGCCGGATGAGGGGGCGACCGCCGGCGGATCTGCTGACTCGGGCTTTGGATGCTGGCGGCTTTCTTGCTCGTCCTCCCCCTCATCCGGCCCTTCGGGCCACCTTCCCCCGCGAGGGGGGAAGGCCGTTTTGGGTTAATACGGCAATCCAACCGACGGCCTGACTCACATCTCCAACTTCATCTTCCACCGATCCAACTGCTTCGCCACTTCCGACGGGGCGGTCGAACCATACGACTTGAACGCGGCCACGGCCTTCTCGACGCCGAGCAGATCCTTGGTCTCCGGGCCCAGCTTGGGGGAGGCTTCGGACAGGTCGGCGTCGGAGAGGTCGGCCAGGCGTTTGAGGCCCTTGCGCTCGCAGAGGCCGACCAGCCGGCCGATGACCTCGTGGGCCGTGCGCTGGGGGACCCCCTGGAGGATCAGGTGCTCCATCAGCGTCGTGGCGTCGAGATACCCCTCGTCGAGCCGCTCGTTGATCCGGTCGGGGCGGAGGTTGGCCCCCTCGACGACCACGGCGGCCAGCTCGACGACCGCTTCGACGGTGTCGAACGCGTCGAACAGGGGGAGCTTGTCTTCCTGGAGGTCGCGGTTGTAGGCCAGCGGCAGGCCCTTGATGAGCACCAGCAGCGTCGTCAGCGAGCCGACCACCCGGGCGGAACGGCCCCGGATCAGCTCCAGGACGTCCGGGTTCTTCTTCTGGGGCATGATGCTGGAGCCGGTGCAGATCGCGTCGGGGAGCGCCAGGAAGCCGAACTCCTGGGTGCTCCAGAGGATCCATTCCTCGGCCCAGCCGGCGAGGTGCTCGGCGATGAGGGTCAGGGAGAAGACCGACTCGATGGCGAAGTCGCGGTCGCTGGAGACGTCCAGGCTGTTGGCCGCGACGCCGTCGAAGCCCAACTCGCGGGCGGTGAACTCGCGGTCGATGGGGATGCTCGTCCCGGCGAGGGCCGCTGCGCCCAGGGGGAGCATGTTCAACCGCTTGCGGGCGTCGGCCAGGCGCGAGCGGTCGCGTTCCAGCTTCTCGACGAACGCCAGGAAATAATGGGTCGCAAGGACCGGCTGGGCCCGTTGCAGGTGCGTGTAGCCGGGGATGATGATCCCCTCGTGCCGCGCGGCCGAGGCGACGAAAGCCCGCTGAAGGTGTAGAAGCCCGGCGTCGACGCGGTCGAGGGCGTCGCGGGTCCAGAGCTTGACATCGGTCGAAACCTGATCGTTGCGGCTGCGTCCGGTGTGGAGCTTGCGACCCAGATCCCCCAGCTTCTCGGTGAGGGCGGCCTCGATGTGCATGTGCACGTCTTCGCGTTCGAGCACGAACGGGAAGCGGCCGGCCTCGATCTCGGTCTGGATCTCAGAAAGGCCCTGCACGATGGCGTTGCATTCGTCCTGCGTGAGCAGGCCGACGTGCGCCAGCATCCGGGCGTGGGCCTGGGAGCCCAGAACGTCGTGACGGAAAAGCCGACGGTCAAAGGAGATCGACTCCGTGAACTCCTCCACCCGCCGATCCGTCCCGGCGTCGAACCGCCCGCCCCAGGGCTTGCTCGCCACGTCCCGACCCCCTTCGCCTCGATGATTGCGCGCTGATTCAGCAGACCAAGCCTAAGTATAGGCAGTCGCCCCTGGCCTTTCAATGAGCCCGCCGGATGGACGTTTCGCCGACGAAACAGGTTCGATGCGTCGTGGGGCTCGTGACGGGAAATCGGACAGGCCGGCTGAATGCGCGGGCGGATGGCGGCGGGAGGGCGTTCCCCGATCGCGTTCGGAGAGGGTGTGCCCTTGGATTTCGGCTAGATCGTCGACGGGGGCGGTCTTCCCCCCTCGCGGGGGAAGACAGATCGCGAAGCGATTAGATGAGGTGGACGACCGCCGTCGGGCTCGCATCCTGCGGTTGGTCCCTTATGCGACGCCGATC
>NZ_JAALCR010000062.1 GCF_011065895.1 Paludisphaera rhizosphaerae
GGGGGGAGAGGGGACCAGGGTTAACTTCGTCGTCCCGAAGGTTTGCTTCGCAGTTTGCCTAGATCCCACGCCGAAGGCTCGCGCGAATGCGTCGCGTCTCTACGCCGCCTTCTTACGCCCGGCCTGCCACGCGGCGTAGCGCTTGGCGACGGCTTCCCCCCAGTTGCCGTACCAGGCGTAGCCGTTGCGGCGTTCAGCCTCGATCTCGGCGACGTCGTACTTCTTGACGCCGTCGCGGCCGCAGAAGAACGGGCGGTTGGTGTCGACCTCGTAGAATCGGGCCCAGAGCGGCGGGGCGGCGGGGTCCTGGACGATCACCTTGTTTTTCTCGTGGATCTCCTGGCGAATCCCGGTCAGTTTGGCGGAGTCGTACCACGTCACGCCCGCCTCGATCGCCTGGACTACCTCGGGGCTGGGATTCGGGAGGCTCATCAGCAGTTGCAGGATGCCGCCGCTCTCGCCGCCGGAGATCGAGACCAACTCGAAGGCCCGCGCCGGGGCGGGGGCCAGGGTGGTTTCATCGTGCTGGGCGCACCAGGCGGTGAGCTTGCCGTTCACCTTGATCTGGCAGGCGAGGATGCAGGCGATCCCCTTGTCGAACGCCTTCACGGCCGCGGCGCTGCGGCCGGCGTCGACGAAGGCGAAGTCGTCCGAATCGGCGACGTCCCTCAGGAACTGGAGGATGTTGACCATCGTCCCGTCGTTGAAGGTGATGTGGCGGTCGTACCCCTTTCGGCTCGTGGGGAAGTGCTGCGGGAAGCCGCCGTTGGGATACTGGGCCGCCGTCGCGTGATCGAACCCGCGCAGGAAGGCCTCGCGATCGACCGCGTCGCCCGTCGCCTGGAAGGCCCGGGCCAGGAACCGAAGCTCGCCGAACGTGGCCCCGTTGTCGAACGTCCCCTCGATCTTGTTGCGATCGCCCGTATAGGGGACGGCCGACGTGTCGAAGTTCTTCGGCCAATCCCCGGCCGGCGACTGGTTCGAGAGGATGCAGGCGGTGATCTTCCGCCCCTCCTCGCCGCGATACCACTCCGGCGGCTTCTCCGCGTACTTCTTCCACGAGAAGCTCGCGCCGAACGCGGGGCGACCGCCCCCCGACAGCACGACCTCGACCACGACCACCGCCAGCAGCAACCCGAGCCGACGAGCTTTCACGGCCATGGCGCGACCCGCCTCTTCGATCGAAGGTTACTCATGGAATGGAAACGATGCGACTCCCCCGAGCTTATCGGGCCGCCCACGCTCCGAACAGGGTCGAGACACAGCCTCCCGCTCGAACCCTCTGGACGCCTCGTCTCTGGCCCGATACCATTTCAACCCCATAGGAGTAGTCGACTTAACTCGTGATTTTCACTGACCCGGCCCCCAAGGACTCTCCCCATGCTGAGACGCTTCATCCTTCCGATCGTACTGGCGCTGGCGGCCGTCGCCGCCGAGGTTCGGGCTGCCGATGTGCCCGACACGTCGAAGATGAACGTGCTCTTGATCGACATCGAGGACTGCAACGCCGGCGTGTGGGGGTGCTACGGCAACACGATCTGCAAGACGCCGAACATCGATCGGTTCGCGAAGTCGGCGGTGGTGTTCGACGCCGCCTATGTGCAGGCGGTGAGCTGCAACCCGTCGCGGACGTCGTTCCTGACGGGGCTGAGGCCGCCGACGACCGGCGTGACGACGAACGAGCAGGTGATGGACGAGCACCTGCCGCCGGGGACGCTGTCGCTCCCCGAGATCCTCAAAACCGGCGGGTTCACGACGGCCAACGTCGGCAAGCTCTTCCACCAGACGAACTATGCGGAGAAGAGGCTCCTGACGTTCGATCGGCTGGAGTTCATCGAAAAGCCGAAGGATTGGAAGGGACCGCCGCCGATCCTCCAGTTCCCTGCCGCCCCGAGGGTCAGCGACCCGCCGCCGGCCGACCGCAACAGCCGTGAGTTCCGCGTCTGGCGGCGGAAGCAGTCCGACCGCTACGGCGACTCCGGCCTGACCCGCGAACAGGAGCGCGATTACCGGATGGCGGCGACCGCCGCCGCGCTGATCAAGCAGTTCGCCAGGGACAAGTCGCGGTTCTTCCTGTCGGTCTCGCAGTCGAAGCCCCACACGCCGCTGATCGCCCCCAAGAAGTACATCGACATGTACGACCCGGACAAGATCCCCACGCCGCCGGCCGCGCCCGACGAGTTCGTGGGCCTTCCCGCTCACTACCAGACGCGGGCTCACGGCGGCAATCCGGACATCTTCACCGAGAAGCAGCCGACGCCCCAGCAGGCCAGGGAGGCGATCGCCGCTTATTACGCCTGCGTCAGCTTCGTCGACGACAACATCGGCCTGGTCCTCGACGCCCTCGACGAGGCCGGGCTCCGCGACAACACGATCGTGGTCTTCCTGGGCGACCACGGCTTCCACCTGGGGGACCACGCGTTCTGGTCCAAGTACTCCATGCTGGAGCCGACCCGCCGGGCCCCCCTGATCGTCCGCGTTCCGGGAGCCGTGGGGAACGGCCGCGTCAGCCGGCAGTTCGTCGAGTTCGTCGACCTGCTGCCGACGATCGGCGACCTGGCGGCCGTGAAGTTGCCGACGAACCTGGAGGGGACCAGTTTCTCCCCGCTGCTCAACGACCCAGAGCGCCCGTGGAAGTCGGCCGTGTTCATGTCCGGCGGCTCCCGCGACCACGGCCGGATGGTCCGCAACCGTCGCTACAGCTATCTTGAGTTCCAGGAAGGCAGCGACTCACCGGCGCTCTTCGACCTGGAGAAGGACCCCTGGGAAACGCGGAACGTGATCGACGAGCCCGCCTACGCCGAGACCCGTCGCGAGTTGGCCGCCTTGCTCCAGGCCGGCTGGAAGGCCGCCCTCCCGCCGGAGGATGCACGGAAGTCCGCGCGAGATTGACACGCCGTCACTCCACTGGCCCGCGCCGCAATGCCGGCCCCCCTGCGTCTGAGGACTCCTACATGAACATTCGACGCTCGATCGTGCTGACGGCCGCAACCACGGCCATCGCCCTCGTCGCCCTCGGGAACGCGGCCGAGGCCGCCGCGCCCGGCAGGCCGCCGAATATCGTCTTCATCCTGGCGGACGACCTGGGGTACGGACACGTCGGCTGTTACGGGCAGACGAAGATCCGCACGCCGAACATCGACGCGCTGGCGAAGGAGGGGATGCGGTTCACTCAGTTCTACAGCGGGGCGGGCGTCTGCGCCCCGGCGCGGAGCACGCTCCTCACGGGCCTGCACACCGGCCGGACGCCCGTTCGCAACAACGGCCTGGACCGGCATCTCGACGACGCCGACGTCACCATCGCCGAGGTCTTGAAGAAGGCCGGCTATGTCACGGGAGGCTTCGGCAAGTGGGGGCTCGGCCGCGACGAGACGCCGGGCGTGGCCCTGAAGCAGGGGTTCGACGTCTGGTTCGGCCACTACAGCCAGACGCACGCCCACTTCCACTACCCGGCCTTCTTGATGAACGGCCTGGAACGCGAGCCGCTGCCGGCGAATCTCGGCAAGAAGCGCGGGACGTACGCCCCCGACGCCGTCCACGAGCAGGCCCTGGCTTTCATTGAGGCCAACCGCGACAAGCCCTTCTTCGCCTACCTCCCGTACACGCTGCCGCACGTCGAGTTGATCGCCCCGCCGGCCGATCGCCAGGCGTACGAGGGACGCTGGCCGAAGATCAACCGGGCCGATCCGAGGCCCGGCTACATCGGCTCCGACGACGCCTACGCGGATTTCGCCGGCATGGTCTCGCGGGTCGACGCCCAGGTCGGCGAGGTCGCCGCCCTCCTGAAGCGACTGGGGATCGAGGACGACACGATCCTGATCTTCACCTCGGACAACGGCCCGCAGCCCGGCGCGTGGCTCGACATCTTCGTCGAGTTCTTCGACGGCAACGGCCCGTCGCGCGGCGCGAAGGGGAGCTTCTACGAAGGGGGCGTGCGCGTGCCGATGATCGTCCGCTGGCCCGGCCGCATCAAGCCCGGCTCGACGAGCGATTTGATCGCCTACTTCCCCGACGTCCTGCCGACGCTGGCCGACCTCGCCGGGGCCTCGAACGCGGTCCCGCCCGGCCTCGACGGCCTCTCGTTCGCCCCCACGCTGCTCGGCGACCCGGCCGCGCAGAAGCCGCACGAGTACCTCTACTGGGAGGAAGCCGGCGCGAAGCAGAACACCATCGCCCAGGCCGTGCGCCTCGGCCGCTGGAAGGCCGTGCGCCCCGGCCCGGCCGCCGCCTGGGAGCTTTACGACCTCGACGCCGACCCCGGCGAGGCGTCCAACCTCGCCGCCGCCCACCCCGAGGTCCTCGAACGCGTCGCCGCCGCCTGCCGCGAGGCCCACACCCCCGAACGCCCCTTTCCCGCGGCCCCGCGAGAATCAGCCGCGGATTACGTGAAGTAAGAGTCTGTCCCGTAAGGCGAGCGGAGCCCTGAAAACGGGGACTGGCTCCGCAGCGCAGCGGAGGTGCCTGTCCCCGTTTTCAGGGCGAAGCGGCGGAGAAAGAGGGACAGGCACCGCTCGAAGACTCACGGAGCCAGTCCCTGTTTGCTCGGCCGCGAAGCACTTACGGGACAAACTCTCAGCCCGCTAAGGTGGGCTGCCAGGCTGCGAGGCTCGCATGAGCGACTGGAAACCGAGGATGCGGAAGTCGGTGCGACACCTGGCCGACCAACTGGCCGGGATTCGGCCCGGCAAGCTGAGCATCGGCTTCATCGAGACCTTCCGGGTCGCCGTCCACGGCGACTCGGTGGCGCTCGCCAGGATGGCGAGCGTTGCGAGCCAGGGCGACCGAATCGTCGTCACGCCGTTCGACCCGACGAACGTCCCGGCGATCGTGAAGGCGCTGACCGAGGCCCGGCTGAACGCCTACGCCCTGAACCCGAGGGCCGTCGCCGTGGGCGTGCCGCCGGTCAGCGGCGAACAGCGGGCCGAGATCGCCCGGCACGTCAAAAAGCTGGGCGAGGAGGCCAAGGTCGCCGTCCGGTCAGTCCGCCAGGACGCCCGCAAAGAAATCGCCGCCCGAGGCCGAGGCTCCGAGCGGGCCGTCCAGGAGGCGACCGACGCGGCCGTCGAGGAGATCGAGCGGCTGGTCAAGGCGAAGCTCGCGGAGATCGGGGCCTGACGACCATGGCCGGGCGCGCGACCGCCGTGGCGGAGCCTTGCCAGGCTCTCGGCCCCCTGCGCTTCCCATCGCGGTCGGTCTCGGGCGATGATACAGGTCGAACGATGACTTCGGCATCCGGGAGGCGGATCGATGGGCGTGGGAATGAGGGTCGCTCCGGCGGTGGTCGCGGCGTTGCTGGCGATCGGCTCGGCGGCGAACGGGCAGGCGCAGGAGGTGAGCAACTTCTACAACATCGTGGACCCCTCGGGGGCCGACCCGTGGGTGATCCGGCATGACGACGGCCGGTATTACCTGATCCAGTCGATGCAGGGGGGGATCGTGCTGCGACGGTCGCCCACGATCACCGGGCTGTCGGCCGGGGAAGACCGCCTGATCTGGCGGCCGGAGCCCGGCACGGCGCACAGCAAGGAGCTTTGGGCGCCGGAGATCCACCGGCTGAAGGGGGGGTGGTACGTCTACGTCGCGGCCGACGACGGCGACAACAACCACCACCGGATGTACGTCCTGGAGAACCGCGCGGACGACCCGTTCGAGGGGACGTTCACCTTCAAGGGGAAGATCACCGACCCCTCCGATAAGTGGGCCATCGACGGCACCGTGTTGCGCACGGGAACGGGCGACGCGGAGCGGCTCTACTTCGTCTGGTCGGGCTGGGAAGGGGACAAGAACGTCGACCAGCGGATCTACATCGCCCCGATGAGCGACCCGGCGACCATCTCCGGCCCGCGCGTCGAGCTGTCCCGGCCGACCCACGACTGGGAGAAGGCCGCCGGGCCGCCGACCATCAACGAGGGCCCCGAGGCCCTGATCCACAACGGCCGCGTCTTCCTGGTCTATTCGGCCGCCGGAAGTTGGAGCGACCACTACTGCCTGGGCCTGCTGGCGCTCAAGCCGGGGGCGGACCCGCTCAACGCCTCGGCCTGGACCAAGTCGCCGGAGCCGGTCTTCGCGAGCGCGAATGGAGTCGTCGCGCCGGGCCACAACTCGTTCACGAAGTCGCCCGACGGCAAGGAAGACTGGATCGTCTTCCACGCGGCCAAGGCCCCGGGCTCGGGCTGGTCGCGATCCATCCGCGCCCAGGAGTTCCACTGGGGGAAAGACGGCCT
The DNA here is from genome assembly GCF_011065895.1 of Paludisphaera rhizosphaerae. Taxonomy (NCBI): domain Bacteria; kingdom Pseudomonadati; phylum Planctomycetota; class Planctomycetia; order Isosphaerales; family Isosphaeraceae; genus Paludisphaera; species Paludisphaera rhizosphaerae. The sequence continues at coordinate 6,225 of NZ_JAALCR010000062.1, forward strand.
CCCCGTCTTCGGCGCGCCGAAGGCCGCCGACCGACCAATCCCGCTTCCTTCCGGCGAGCCGAAGCGGCTCCGGCTGGAAGCCGAGAAGGCGCGGCTGGAAGGCCCCGCGAAGGGCGTCGCCGACTCCCAAAGCTCGGGCCGATCGAAGCTCGTCGACCTGACAGGCCCCGAGGCCCGCGCGACGTTCGAGGTCTCGGTCGCGAAGGCGGGGACGTACGTGGTCGCCGTCCGCTACCGGACCGAGCCGGGCCCCGCGGCCGACCGTCGGGCGCGCAACTCGCATCGCCTGCTGGTCGCCGACCGCCCGCAGACGACGCTCGTGTATCCGGACTCGGGAGGCGGCCGGTGGTCGGTCGCCTACGCCCGGCTGCGGCTCCTCGAAGGGAGCAACCAGATCGGCCTCGCTCCCGGCGACGGCCGGGCCGAGGTCGATTGTCTGGACGTCGTCCTCGACCCCGAGTGAGTCGGGGCCGAGGATGAAGACCTGGGCGTCACACTGAAGCTGAAGCCGAAGCCGCCGCGGCTCGACGGCGGCGGACGCTCCAGCCCACGGCCCCGACGGCGCCCAGGCCGAGCATGACGAGGGAGCAGGGCTCAGGAACCGCCTGCGTCAGAACCAGGGTGCCTTGCTCCTCGATCACGTTCCCCGACAGGTCGTGGGCGTGGATGAGGTAGTTGATCGTAATCACCGCATTCGCAACCAGCGCGGGGAGGTCGATGTAGGTGAGGATCGAGAACTGGCCGAGGAAGCGGTCCGAGCCCGAGTTGTTCACCAGCGCCGTCGCTGGTCCGAAGAGGTTCGAGTAGTAGAACGTGAAGTCCGAGGAGGGGACCGAGATCGGCGGGTCGCTCTGCCACGTGGCCGTCGACGGATTGGAGAGGATGGGCGTCCAGCCCATGCCGGTGGGAACCAGCGGCTCGTTCTGAGGCTGGCTGGTCGTCGAGCCGGTCGGCGGCGGGCCGGGGTTGAAGGCCGCGGTCCCCGGAACGTCGAACAGCTTGACGTAATCCCCCGTCAGGAATTGCACGCCGGTGCGCTCATACCCCAGGAAGGTGAGACGGTAGACCGGATCCCCTGCGACGACGATGATGCCGCCGTCGGGCGGCTGAGTCAGGTAGCCCACAAGGCCCGCTCGGACTTCCGTCGAAGCCAGGGTCGAGCCCACAAGCATCGTGAAGACGGCGACCAACGGACGGAACAGGCAACGACGGAGTCCATGCATAAAGGATGCTCCCGAGGCGCTCGATGTACGGTTCGAACGAATTTGCGACGTCGGGCGACGTCTCGTCCATGAGGAAGGATGGCAAAAATCGCCGTTCAGCTCTCGCTCGGCACCGCGGGCAAACCCGAAGGATTCGTGCGACGATGCGGAATGAGCTCCACCGAAGGCCAATCGCCACGTGGTCCTGGGTGCTGCTTAGTCCGTAGAGCGCTCAAGATCCACCTATCGCGGTGCGCATTCTATCGTATCCCAGCGATTGGAGGCAAGCATATCCGTAGCCTTACGTTGCATAAATTCAACAATCCAGCGCCCCCCGCCTCACGGCCGCGCGATTAGGGAACATGCGAGGGCCGTTAGCCACGCTTGCTTCCCGTCTTACATCGCCTTACTCTGTAATCCATCGGAGACGATGATTCCGACGCCGGGAGAACCGATCGATGTTGAACAAATTGCATCGCATTCGCTTTTTTCTAATCGCCGGTTTGGCGACGGCTCTCACCGCCGCCGACGGTCCTCGGTTCCCCAAGCCTGATCCGGCCGCCGCGCTGGGTGAATACAAGACTTACGCCGCCCCCGGCGACCCGCTGCGGCGGGTCGTCGAGGACTGGGACGGCGCCCGCCGCCGCGCCGCGGAACCGCGATGGCGGGACTGGGTCGCGGCTCGTCGCGCCGAGGTCGACGAGTGGAAGGCCCATCGTCGCGACAAGGTGGAGTGGCGGTCCGGCTGGCATCACGACTTCGTCAGTCCGAAGGACGGCTCGTTCCTGGTCTGGACGCCCGACGAGCCCGGTCCGGACACGCTCCGCAGCCGCAACGACCCGAAGACGCCCGTCGCGCTGACGCCGACGCTCCATGACGCCTGGGTCTACCGCTTCCGCACCCAGAACGCCTCCCTCATGCCGGAGGCCGCCCGGCTCTTCCGCCTCACCGGCGAGCGGGCCTACGCCGACTGGGCGGCCGGCCAGCTCGACTTCTACGCGGCCAACTACAAGAAGTTCCCCCGCCTGCCCAAGCCCCAGCCCGGCACGCAGATGATGTATCAGTCTCTCGACGAGGCGACGATGCTCAGCCGGTTCGTCGAGACCGCCCGGCTGCTGGACGACTTCGCGACCCCCGAGCGCAAGCGGGCCTGGCTGGAGGGGCTCTTCCGCCCCCAGTGCGAGTTGCTCGCCCAGACCCGCCGCGACATCCACAACATCGCCTGCTGGCAACGCTCGGCCGCGGCGCAGGTCGCGCTCCTATACCACGACGACGCCCTCTGGAAGCAGGCCGTGGACGGCCCCTTCGGCGTCCGGCAGCAGGTCCGCGAGGGGATCACCGGCGACTACCTCTGGTATGAGCAGTCGTTGGGCTACAACTCGTACACGGCCCGGGCGCTGATGCCGATGTTCGAGGCCGCCTGGCTCGCCGGCCGGGCGGGGGAGCTTCGCGACGAGATGCTCGCCGTGCAGAATCTGATCCTCTCGCCGATGGCCCTGCGGTTCCCCGACGGCCGCCTGCCGACCCCCGCCGACCAGAACGGCACCGGCAAGGCCCCCGACCGCGAAACCCTGGCCGACGCCGCCCGGCTCTTCCCGAACCCCATCGGCCTGAAGGAAGCGTCGAAGCGGCGGACCTGGGCGACGCTCGTCGACCCTCTCCCCGCGCCGAGCGGCTCCTACGAACTGCCCCCGGTCGTCTCGCGCGATTTGGAGTCGAGCCGGATGGCCGTCCTCTCGGCCGACGGCTGGCAGGTCTTCTTCCACTACGGGCAGCTCACGCAATCGCACGCCCAGGCCGAGGCGCTGAACTTCGAGGCGACTTTCAAGGACGTGGACGTGACCCACGATCCGGGGACCGTCGGCTACGGCTCGCCGTTGCATCGCGGCTGGTATCGCACGGCCCCCGCGCACAACGTCCCGATGATCGACGGCCAGGGCCAGGTCGGCTGGGATCCGGGCGAGCGCGGGTCGTTCTCGAAGACCTCTTCCACCGCCGCCCAGCCGCGCTACAGCCCGGACGCCTCGGCCTCGCGACGGCTCTCCATCGAAGGGGGCAAGCTCGTCGACGAGGCGACCGTCGAGGCCCTCCACGTGAAGCCGGGTGCCAAGCCCCACGCCGGCCTGGCGCTGCACGTCCAGGGCCACGTCGAGGCCCCCGAAAGCCTCCGCGCCGACGCCTCGTTCGCCGGGTCCCGCCCGGCCCCGTTCCAGCAGTGGAAGGACGCCCGCACCGCCACCTACCGCGACCGGGCCGAGTTCATCATGACCACCGCCAAGGGCGCCCGCTTCCGGCTGACCTTCCAGACCCCCGGCGCGTTCCGCGTCACCCTGGCGAACACCCCCGACGCGCCCCCCAAGCGCCGCGACTCCTTCTACCTCGAAACCGACGCCCCCAAGGCCACATTCCGGACGACGTTCGAGCCGCTCGAAGGCGAGAAGCCGAAGCCCTGAGGCGCGCCGTTCGGGCGGCGAGGGTTAGTAGAGGAAGAAGCGCGACTCGATGAGGCAGCGGCTGATCTCGGTGTCGCGCCAGTCCCAGAGCCGTTCGTGGTGGCGGTCGACGTCGTGGGGGCGTTGGTTCCAGGAGCTGGGGTAGTACCAGGCCCCGACGGCCTGCAGGGCGATCGACCAGGCGATCGCGACGACCAGGAAGATCCGAAGGGCCAGGCGTCGCGACAGGGACCAGTCGATCGCGAAGGCCAGCAGGATCGCCAGCGGCACGGAGGCCTCGATCCAGTACCGGGGGCCGAACGAGTGGCCCCCCCACCAGACCGAATACTTGGAGAGCAGGACCGCGTAGGGCACGAGCGCCAGCGTCGTCCACGCGACCGCCGGGAAGGCGGCGACTCGCCGGGCCGTCGCGGGGAGGAGAAGGACCGCCGGCGCGGCCCAGGGGGAGAACACGAACAGCCCCCGCGCCGGGCTGAACAGCGTCCCCGCCGCCCCCTCCAGGAAGCGGCCCGTCCAGATGCCCTCGACCCCGTGGACGGACGCGTGGAGCGCCTCCAGGCCGTCCTGGCCTCCGGCCCATACGCCGAAGTAGTAGAGGTTGTAAGCCAGCAGGACCGCGGCGATCGGCACGGCGGGGAAGATGAACCAGGCGAGATCCCTCGGCCGAGTCAGCAGCAGGCCGAGCGCGACGGCCGCCGGGAAGACCACGTCGAACAGCCGGATGGCCGTCAGCATCCCCGCCGCCAGCCCGGCGCCCGCCAGGTGTGCTCGCGAGGCCGGCCCGGGCGTCAGGAGCCGGAGCATGACCACGAGCATCAGCACCGCCGGGCCGTGCTGCCAGGCCGCCTGACTCGCCACCGCCCAGAGGTCCGACCCCAGCGCCCCCGCCAGCGCCGCCGGGACCGCCGCACGCCCCAGGCCCATCCGATCCAGGAGCTGGAGCAGCAACGCTCCCGCCAGCGCCGCCAGGATCGCCATCGCGTTCTTGGACATCTGCGAGCAGGCCTTCTGCAGCCAGTACAAGTTGGAATCCCAGCCCGGCTCGACGAGGTCCCGGTACCAGATCTGCGGTGCGATCAGCGGCGCCGTCAGGAGCGCCGGGGCCACGGGATAACGCGACAGGATGTGCCCGCGGCCGGTCGTCGCGAAATCCGGCAGGGCGTGATCCGGCAAGCGGATCCCGTTCTCAAACCGCTCCAGGAACGGGCCGTAACCCCGGACCAGGGCGTACGGCAGCACCTCGTTCGGGTACGTGTCGTAAGCGCCGATCGACGCCCGCTGGTTCCCCAGGTAGGCCGCCAACAGGAGCAGCCCGAACGTCCAGTACCGCGTCCGCCCCGAGCAGACCCATGCCAGCGAGACCTCCCGTCGCGCCAGATCCGAGGCCCTCGCCCAGCCCCTCGTCAACCCCGGCCCCATCGCCATCGCCGCCGCTCCCCCTCACCCCAGGGACGTCGCGATATCGGACGTCCCCACTTCGTCATCCGCGTCCTTCTTTGGCCTGAAGCCAACCCATGCTACAGGTAGGCGTCAATCCTGTTCGGCACGGGCGTCGGGCCTCGAAAGCTCCGAAGGCGACCTTATGACTCCCCCAAGACAGTTCGGCGCCCGACGGACGAACTCATCTGCGAGAGGACCCAGGCGAGTTCGCTCTCGGGTGAAGCGTCTTCAAAGGATCGCCGGACAGCCCATCTCCTATGCCTGTCGGACTTTCCGCCCGCGTCGCTGATGTTAACAGGACATCAGAATTGAGAATGTTTTTGACCGAGTCCGCTTGCGGCGATACCATCCCTCTCATCGGGCCGGATCATGACGCGGAGCCCGACTCGATCGCATCAATTGGGGACGCTCTGGAGGAACCAGCTCATGAGGCGCGGTTGTTCCCTGGGTCTCGTCATCGCGTTCCTGGCCGGAGGCGTCGGCATTGGCGCCGGCCCGGCGTCGTCGCCGCTCTCGGAGTCGGAGCGGGCGCTGACGGAGAAGGTCGACGCCCATCTGGCCCGGGCCTGGGCCGAGGCCGGCGTCGAGCCGACGCAGGCCGCCGACGACGCCGAGTTCCTCCGTCGCGTCTGGTTGGACGTCGCCGGCAAGATCCCCACGGCGGCCGAGGCGCGGGCGTTCCTCGACGATCCAACGCCCGACAAGCGGGCCCGCCTGGTCGACAATCTCCTGCGCAGCAACGCCGCGACGAATCACGCCGTCAACACCTGGCGGAACCTGCTGATCCCCGAGGCGGCGTCGAATACGGTGGCGCGGGTCCTCGCCCCGGACTTCGACGTCTGGCTCCGCGCACGCCTCATCGGCGGCGTCGGGCTGGACGTCCTGGCCCGCGACCTGTTCTCCACCCCCCTCGACGGGCGGGGCCCATTCACGTCCCAGCCAAGCTCCGCCAAGTCGGAGGCGACGCCGCTCGCCTACTACGCGGCCAAGGGCTATCGTCCCGAGGACCTCGCCGCCTCCACGGCGCGGCAGTTCCTGGGGGTCCGGATCGAGTGCGCCCAGTGCCATAACCATCCGTTCTCCACCTGGAAGCGCGATGAGTTCTGGTCGTTGGCCGCCGCCTTCGCAGGGCTCCAGCAGCCCGCGCAGCCGAACGGCGGCATCTCCCTCAACGCGCGGGAAGACCGCTCGAAGCGGGAGCTGGAGATCCCCGGCACGTCGCGAAAAGTCTCCGCCCGGTTCCCCGACGGAACCGAGCCCGCCACCAGCAAGGACGCCAGCGCCCGCCAGGCGCTGGCGAAGTGGATGACCTCGCCCGACAACCCGTACTTCGCGAAGGCCGCCGTCAACCGGATCTGGAGTCAGCTCTTCGGCATCGGGCTGGTCGATCCGGTCGACGACTTCGGCGACGCGAATCCGCCGAGCCATCCCGAGCTGCTCGAGGATCTGGCGGCCTGGTTCATCTCGTCCGGCTACGACCGCCAGGCCCTGATCCGCGCCCTGACCGCCACGCGGGCCTACGGCCTCTCCAGCGACGTCGAGCACGCGCGGCCGGCCGACCCTCGGCTGTTCGCGCGCGGCCCCGTCCGAGGGCTGACCTCCGAGCAATTCTACGACAGCCTGGCGCAGGCCGTGGGGATGCCTCCGGAGCTTACGGCGAACCCCCGCGCGGTCGTGCCGAACGGCCCCCGCGCCGCCCTCCTGGAGAAGTTCGCGATGGGGGACGACCGGCCGACCGAGCACCAGACGTCGATCCCACAGGCGCTCGCGCTGATGAACGGCGCATTCGTCGCCGGAGCGACGGACCTGGTGCAGGGCGAGACGCTGGGGGCCGTCGCGGACGCCCCGTTCCTCGACGACCGAGGCCGCGTTGAGACCCTCTTCCTGGCGGCCCTGTCGCGCCGGCCGAGGCCCGAGGAATCGGCCCGGCTCGTCGCCTACGTCGCCTCCCACGGGTCCAGGCTCGCGCTCGCGGACGTCTTCTGGGCCCTGCTCAACAGCGCCGAGTTCAAGCTGAACCACTGAGGATCGCCGTCTGACACGCGGGGCTGACGACCCGACGCTTTTCTTGAGCCCACTCGATCACCCGAGGACAAGCCAACCTGGGTGCCATGGCCACGCTCGCGTGGCCATGCGATCGGCGTCGGTCTCGCGGTCGTCCCACACCGGTTCATGGCCACGCTCGCGTGGCCATGGCACCCGTGGGTTCTGAAGGGGGCAATCGAAAGGTGTCGAGTCGTCAGCACGCGGAGCGGTGCAACGTCCCGGAGGGGAGTGTCATGGATCGCACAAACCCGCGGCGCGCCCTGTCGCGCCGCGAATGGCTCAAACTCTCGGCGAGCGGCGTCGCGGCGGCGTCGGCCTCGGGATGGTTCGAGACGCTCGCCTCCGGCGCAGCGGCCGACCCGACGCGTCGGCGCTCGTGCATCCTGCTCTGGATGGCGGGCGGCCCCAGCCAGATCGACACCTTCGACCCCAAGCCGGGGCACGAGAACGGCGGCTCAACGCGGGCGATCGCGACGAGCGTGCCGGGGTTGCGAATCGCCGAGCACCTGCCACGGCTCGCCACGAAGGCCGACGACCTGGCCGTGATCCGATCGATGACGACGAAGGAGGGGGACCACGGCCGGGCCACGTACCTCCTCCGGACCGGCTACGCACCGAACGGGCCGATCCGCTACCCGGCCCTCGGCGCTCTCGTCGCCAAGGAGATGGAGCGTCCCGACGACGAGCTGCCCAACTTCATCTCCGTAGGCCCGGTCCGAGGGTTCAACGCCGCGGCCTACGGGCCCGGCTTCCTGGGCCCGAAGTACGCGCCGCTGATCGTGGGCGACCGGCCCCTCGGAGTGGTCCAACAGCGGCCGGGCGGGCCGACGCCGCTGCGGGTGGAGGACATGGACGCGCCGCCGGGGATCGCCCTGGCGCGGGCCGACGACCGGCTGGGTCTGCTCGAAGGGCTGGACTCCGACTTCCTGGCGCGGCGGCCGGTCGGGCCGGCGTCCAGCCATCGCTCCGCCTACGAGCGCGCCGTCAGGATGGTCCGCTCGAAGGCCGTCGAGGCGTTCGACCTCGACGACGAGCCCGCCGTGCTGCGCGACGCCTACGGCCGGAACGATTTCGGCCAGGGCTGCCTCCTGGCTCGGCGTCTCATCGAGCGGGGCGTGCCGTTCGTCGAGGTCTCCCTCTCGCGGATCGACGGCTCGCCGACCGCCACCTGGGACTCCCACCAGCAGAACCATGACGCCGTCAGCCGCCTCTGCGGCGTCCTCGATCCCGCCTGGTCCACGCTGATGGACGACCTCCGCGCTCGGGGGCTGCTCGAATCGACCCTGGTCATCTGGATGGGCGAGTTCGGCAGGACCCCGAAGATCAACGAACGCGGGGGCCGCGACCACTTCCCCAGCGCCTGGAGCACCGTGCTGGCCGGCGGCGGAATCAAGGGCGGGCAGGCGTATGGGCGGACCTCGCGCGACGGGGCGACCGTCGAGGACGGGGCGGTCACGGTCCCCGACCTCATGGCGACGATCTGCACGACGCTCGGGATCGACCCCCAGGTTCAGAACGACTCGGGCCTCGGCCGACCGATCCGGATCGCCGACCCGCAAGGCAAACCCATCGCCCAGGTGCTCGCATGAAGATTGGACACCTCATGCTGACGCTCGGCGTCCTCGCGACGGCCTCCGCTTCCGCCGACGACGACGACCTGCCGGCCAACGTCTTCGCCGACGACCCCAACGACGACGTGCAGACGGTGCTCTTCCTCGGCCCTGCGCGGCCCGCGGTGATCCGCCTGCGCATCCAGGTCGACGGCCTGAGCCACCGCGCCCGCTGGGACTCTCTCGTCCGAGCCCTGATTCCTCGCCTCGACGACGACAAGGACGGCGCCCTCAGCCGGACGGAGATCGCCCGCGTCGACCCGTTCCGGGGCTCGCGGCCGATCCAGTCGTATTCGCTCGCCCGGCCGACGAATGAGCCGGTCACGGACCGATCCAAGATTTCCGACCCGGTCGACCTGTTCCGCCCCTTCGCGCCGCCGTTCTCGATCCAGCTCACGTCGTCGCCCGAGGGGCCAAGCATCAACATCTTCGACGCGATCGACCACAACAAGGACGGCCGCGTCGATCGCGACGAGGCGGCGGCCGCCGCGACCTCGCTTGCGATTCTCGACGCCGACGACGACGGCACGATCTCGGTCCGTGAGCTGACCCCCTTTCGCAGCCCCTTCGTGGGCCTGGGCGGCGGGATCATGGTCCGGGACTCGGCGATCTCGGCTCGCATGACCGACCTCACGGCCGAAGGGTCTCCGGAAGTCCGAGCCCGGAAGATCCTGGAACGCTACGACGACGGAGTGACCCGGCCCGCGGCGTCCTCGACGTACACGCCGCCCGCCGACCGACCGGCGGGCCCGGGGGGCTCGCGGACTTCCCGGGCGCGCGACGGCAAGCTCGACAACGGAGAGATCATCCTCGGCGCCGAAGCCTTCGCGAGGATCGACGGCAACGGCGACGGCCACCTCGATCGCGACGAGATCGAGCGCGGCCTGGCGACCGACCCCGACGCCGAGTTGATCGTCCGGATCGGCAAGCGCGCCCCGGGGCAGCCGGCCATCGAAATCGTCCGCCCCGTCGCGCCGCGACCCGGCGGCGGCGTCAAGCTGATCGCGCTCGGCAGCGACGGCGTGGTCGTCGACCTGGAGACGATGGCGATCGAGATCCGCTCGGGCGACGACTCGCGAAGTCAGGTCGTCGCCAATCGGAAAATGATCTACATAAACCAGTTCCAGGCCGCCGACCTGGACAAGAACGGGGTCGTCGACCGCGGCGAGCGTCTGAAAGCCCCGGCGCTGGCCCCCCTGATATCCGCCGCCGACCACGACGGAGACGGCCGGCTCACCGAGGCCGAACTCATCAATTACGTCGACTTGCAGGCGGAGGTGGCGAGCCTGCGAATCCTGCTGCAGGCGATCGACCAGGGGACCTCGCTGCTGGACCTGGTCGACGTCGACCGCGACCACCGGATCGGCGTCCGCGAACTCCGGGCTCTGCCCGAAGCGCTACGCCGGGAGGACCGTGACGGCGACGGATACGTCGGCCCTCGCGAGGTCGCGCGGCACTATCGCTGGATCGTCGCCCTGAGCGATCCGAACGGCGGCCAGGGCGGACCGATCGTGGTGACGAACCGCATCGCGGCCCCGACGGTCCCGACGTTCCCGACGCCGCCGTCGGCCCCGTCATGGTTCCTCAAAATGGACCGCAACCGCGACGGCGACCTCTCGCCCCGCGAGTTCCTCGGCCCCGAGGCCGTATTCGCCGCCTACGACGCCGACCACGACGGCCTGATCAGCCCCGCCGAGGCGCAACGTCCGCCGAAGGAGGCCGACGGACCGTGAGGGCCGGCGCGCAGCGGCGGGTGAGGGTTGTCGGATTTCAGAGGGCACGTCGGACGAAATCTGGAACCATAACGGCCTTCCCCCCTTGAGGGCTTTCAGGGGAAGGC
>NZ_JAALCR010000063.1 GCF_011065895.1 Paludisphaera rhizosphaerae
CTGGAGGGGGAAGACAGACCGCGCAGCGGTCAGATGAGGGGGGAACCGCCACGGGATCGAGAACGACCCGTTGGATGCGAGCCCGAAGCCGGTCGTCCCCCTCATCCGGCCCTTCGGGCCACCTTCCCCCTCCAGGGGGGAAGGCCATTATGGCCGTCGCCCGATCCTCGCGGAGGCAGACTCGCGGTCGCTCAAACGAACCGCTTCAGCCGCGTCCGCGAGAGCGCCGCGACCAGCGCGAAGGAGAGCACGATCACGACCAGCCCCTGCCCGGCGGGGGTCAGGTCGGGGGTCGGCAGACGGTTGGCAAGGGCGTAGACGACACGGTGGACGGCCATGTGGACGAGGTAGACCCCCATCCCCATGCCGACCGTCGCGGTCAGCCATTGCGGAGGGTCGAACCGCCAGCTCGCCGCCGCCGCCACGAGCAGGGCCGCGAGGCCGTAGCGGAGGGCCAGTTCGTCGTGCAGGCCGGCGGCGATCGCCCCGCAGGCCGCGGCCGTCGCCAGAGCCAGGCCGACCAGCGCCGGGCGCCCCAGGGTCTCTTGCCGCATGGCCGTCCCCATGCCCAGGCCGAGGAAGACGGCCGGCAGGCATCGGAGCCATTGCGGCCCGGGAGTTCCGGCGTCCCCCTGATAGGGCTTGTGGACCGCCAGCGCCGCCAGCGCCAGTAGGGCCAGCGCCACGGCCATCCCGGAGAACAGGCCCGGATTCATCCGGGTCGTCAACCGTCGGGAGACGTTGATGAACAGCATCATCGTGAAGGCGAACGGCAGGTACCACAGGTGGACCGAGGTCCCCGTCAGCAGCACTCGAGCGCCCAGGTCGTCGACGATCGAGACCCCCAGCCGAAGCTGCAGGCTCAGGTCGATGACACCGTAAACGCCGCACCAGAAGGCCCAGGGGGCCAGCAGTCGCGAGGCCGATTTGCGGACCTGTCCCGAAAACGACCGGGGGTCTCGTCCGGCGGCCAGGGAGGCTGAGATGATCGCCAGGGTCGGCAAACGCCAGGCGGTGTAATCCGCCCCCGGCGCGCCCGCGTGGAACGCGACGATCGCCGTCAGCGCCACCAGGCGAAGCACGTCGAACCCGGCGACCCGTCCCTGAATCCCGGCGTCGAACACGACGGCCGAAGTTCGCGTCCGGTCGCTGGAAGCGTCTCGCCGGCCGACCAGCATGGCGGCGGACGACCGCGCCGTGAGTTGGTTGGAACTCCTCATGAGTCCTCGCCCCACTGGGTGTTGAATCCATCCTTGTTGCGTGGGCGTCGCGCCCGCAGGGGGGTGATCGATCAGCGAGGGATTCTTCAACCCCTGCCGATGGATCGAGCGGGAGTCTATCCCTCCCCTCGAAAGTCGTCAAGCGAGGTCGACGAGGGAAATAGGCGACGACCCGCGCGCCGGCTCGAAACGTGGATCGAGCCGGTGCGCGGGTCGTCAGACCGCCTGAACCGAATTGGTGGGAGAGGCGCTGCCGCTCAGAACAGGAGCGCCAGAGCCAGGAGGCCGCCGCCGATGACCCCCAGAGTGCCGATGCGAGTGACGGCGTCGTCAGGCAGGATCAGGGCGGTTTCCAGCGAGCCGAGCTTTAATACATGCTTCACGGCCGACACTCCTTGTATTTATGCTTTCGCGACCCGAGGGTCGAATTGTGCGCAGGGATTGATTTCGTAAGACACTACGCTCCGAGTGAAGGACAGGTTCGATCGACGGGGACGGAAAATCGCTCTGCCGAAGACAAAATTTCGCAGAAGGGGCGCATCGAGACGCGGGGCGCGAGGAAGCCCCTCACGCTCGGACGGGCCCGGTGGTTACGGATCGTCGGTCTCATCTCGGCCCCCAGCGAAGACGGGGACGCGGTCCGAACAGCAAAAGAAAGGATTGCTGACAGAGCAATATAACGATGCGACTTCAACGTCGCAAGCTGACGCCCGCGCCAAACTCGATTTCAGGGAATCGCGCGCAATTTCAGGTCGTCCAGGAAGACGGCCGTGGGAGCGGTCGCCGAGCTGCTGAAGCCCACCCAATCGGCCGACTTCCAGCCGGGGGAAGCGGGGAGATCCGTCAGCCGCAAAGGCTCGGCGCCGGGGCGGGAGACGGTCAGGTTCCAGGTCGGCTTCGAGGCGTCCTCCCCCAGCCGCGCGGAGACCTCCACCCGCAGCCATTCGCCCGGCCGGACGTCCATCACGGGCTTGCCCCCCACGAGCATCTTGCCGTCGCGGAACCAGACGCTGGGGCCGACCTTGTACGGGCTCGATCCGTCGCGCCACTCGTGGTAGAAGACCGCCCCCGGCTCCGTCCGGATCGCGAACGAGCAGGTCGCCAGGCCCTTCTTGTAGTTCGGCCTGAAGTAGAAGTGCGGGTCGAACCCGTTCTTGAGGCCCGACGCGTCGGCGATCTTCAGACTCCGCCGCCCCTGCGCCGCGGCTTCCTCGGTGATCGCCACGAGTTCAGGCCGGCCGCCGTCCGACATCGTCGCGGAATCGGGCGCGTAGCCCGACGTCCCCGGCGACGCCTCCTCGAAGTCGTCGTCGACGGCCATCGCCGGCGGCTCGGGAGTGGGGGTGGAGGCGGGCAGGGGGGCGTCGGCCTCCTTCCGCCAGGCGCCGTCGCCGCGCACGCCGGCCTTGGTGAAATCGAACGGTTTGAAGCCCACCGAGGCCGCCGGGCTCCCCGCCTTGAGGCGGAAGTCGCGCGCATCGGCGTTCTCGAACAGCGGGTCGGCGATCTTCGAATGCTCGTCCTGCCCGGTCTGCTTCCGCCAGGCTTCCAGCGAGAGCCCGCCGGGGAACTCCACCGTCGCGCCCGTTCCTTCGTAATACAGGTTCGAGTCGATCCGGTAGTGCTGCGAGTCCTTCCAGTTCCCCGTCAGCAGCGGGCCGTCGTTCCAGTAAATGATGTTGTTTTCAACCGTGAATGATAGATGCTCCTCGGGCCGGCTTCGCACGACCTGGCCGTACTTGCTGAACGCCAGGATGTTGTTGCGGACCACGTTCTCGCGGCCGTAGTGCTGGTGGTAGCTCCCCGTGGTCGTGTCGTAGACGAGGTTCCCCTCCAGGACGATCCCCGTCGACCCCTCGTCGTTGTACAGGCCCCAGCCGCCGGCTCCGGATTTCACGTAGGAGTCGACGTCGTGGATGACGTTGTGGCTGACCGAAGTCCCCTCCGAGAACCCCAACGTATAGACGCCCCCCATGTCGCTGAGGACGTTCCGGCCCAGGTGGTGCAGGTGGTTGTAGTCGATCGTGTTCCGCTTGCAGTCGGTCGGCTTGTATCCCCAGGACCAGCCGACGGAGACCGTCGTGTAAGAGCCGTCGGCGATGTCGTTGTGGACGACCTTGTTGTCGCTCGACTGGCCGATCCAGACGCCGATCGCGCCGGGGAACCACTGGCCGTAACCTCGGATGATGCAGTCGTCGACCGTGATCTTCCCCGTCGCATAGGCGGGCTTCGCCGGCATGGAGGTCTCGCCGATGCGAACTCCCCCCGCGCCCAGGTCGGTCAGCGCGGTGTGCTCGACCTTGCAATCGGAGCATCCTCGGCGGAACCAGACGCCGTAGATGCCGACGTGCTCAATCCGGCAATCCTTGATCTCAACCCGACGCGCCGCGTCGACCATGATGACGGCCGGGATGCTGGAGGCCGCTTGATGGTCGCCGTGCCCCTCGGCCGGCAGGCGGTAGGCGGAGTGGCGGAACGTCAGGCCGCGGAACGTCAGATCCTCGACGACCGTTCCCTTGTCGGGATCGCCCTGGATCGCGACGAACGCCTCGACGACGGGCGCGACGGCCCGGGTCGTCTCGGGCGTTTCGCCGGGGAGGGGCTTGTAGAGCAGGGTGCCGTCGAAATCCAGGAACCATTCGCCGGGCTGATCGAGGGCCCCTCGGAAGTTCTCCAGATGATAGCGCTGGTTCGATCCCCACTTGAGGAACGGCCAGGGCGCCGGGCCGGTCAGTTCGACGAGGCCCTTCGCATTGTCGACCTTCGCGATGCGGTGCCGCGAGACCTCCCATGAGTGGTAGGCGACGAGGTTCGCGTCCCGCAACTGGCGGTCGGTCAGCCTGCCGAGCGCCGAGAGATCCTCGCGGCGCCCAATGAACGAGCGCACGCCCTCGGGCTCGGATCGCTTCTTGATATAGAAGTAACCCTCGTTCGGCGTCCTCGCCCGGACGGCCCGGCGGCCGTTGACGTAGAGTTGCTCGAAGGGGTTCCCATGCATCGACGCGGCAGCCTTGGGAACCTTCACGGACCAGAGCCCGTCGGCGCCTTTCGTGAACCCTTCGATCTCACGGCCGCCGTCGAGGACGACCTCGGCCCCCGGTTCGGCCTCGTAACTGACCCCGCCGTCCTCAGGCCCGAACGCGACCCGCCTGGTCATCCGATACGTCCCCGCCGCGAACAGGACTGTCACCGGCGTCCGCGCGGCTTGCCCCTTGCGCAGTTCGCGGACCTTGTCGCGAGCCTCCTCCAGCGAGCCCACCGCCCCCCCGGGCGTCACCCGCACCACCTCGCCGGTTTGGGCCTGGGCGACTGGAACGGCGAAGAGGATCACCACAACCGTGGACCAGCAACGTCGGAGCAGCATCGGCGGGACTCCACACGGGCGGGCCGCCGCGCCAGCCTTCAGCATCTGTAAGGCTCCTCCACTTCGGCTGAAGACCGACAGTGCTCATGAGAAGCCTCCCATACTTGGCGGCGACCCTGCGGCGACTCTAACGCGCGCCGGCCGCCGGCTACAGCCACCACCGCCTCAACGCTCGGCTACGGCCTGCCTGAGCATCGCGGCGACCGTCTGAGACCTCGTAGGCTTCGATCCATTCAACCGGCGTACACGATCCATTCACCCCCATACACCTCGCGTTATGTCCGCCACATTCCCCGAGTTTGGCCCCCGTTCTATGTAGAAGCCTCAGGAGATGCTGGGCGCTGGGTGCCATGGCCACGCTTGCATGGTCATGAACCGGCGTTGGTCCCCGCGTGACCGTCGCCTACCAAATAACCACGCATGCATTGCTATAACGCCCGAATCCAGCCCTCAATCCAGAAACGGCTTCCCGCAGGTGCTGCGAGTGTTGAGCGAGGATTGTCAAACGATCTCGCCGATCGAAGCCAATTTCCGAGCCCGGATTTTTCGCCCCAAGGCCCAGCCAGTTCATCGTTTACAACGAACGGCTTCGATATCGGAGGCCAAAAAACGAACCCACGCCGGAAGCCGCGCGGAGAGCTAAATTCGGAGGCTGGTCGAGAGCGCGACCGCCTTCGGCTCGGGGGAGGGAAGAGAGGCGAGGATTCAGGCGCGTCGACTGGCGTCTACCGAATCCGCGATGGCGGTCGGTTCAGCGTCGGGGAGGGGTTGATCGACGAGCTTGATCGCGCACTGGGGATGGATGCCGGCCTTCGAGTAGACCGACTTGCGACAGACGGGGCATTGGAGCCGGTTGGAAGCCGGAACAGGGGGGGTGTGATGACGCCTGGGAAGCATCAGATCCTCCTTCGGGAGAAGGCGACGCCCCTTCGGCTTCGAGGCGAGCGCAACCGATCATTGAGGCGACCGGACGGCCGCGCTCGGGAGGAGAGGATATCGGTGCGGCAGGGGCGGGCCGCCCGGAAGAGACGCCCGCCCCGGCCGCAGTCGGAATCAATACCGACGGCCGCCGCCGCCGCCGTAGCCGCCGCCACCACCGTAGCCGCCGCCACCGCCGCCGCCGTAACCGCCGCGGCCGCCGCCGCCGTAACCGCCGCCGCCGGAGCGGGGCTCACGCGGCTTGGCTTCATTGACGGTCAGGTTGCGACCGTCGTAGTTGTGGCCGTTGAGGGCCTGGATGGCCTCCTGGGCCTCCTCTTCCGTGGACATTTCGACGAAGCCGAATCCCTTGGAACGGCCGGTGTCCCGGTCCATGACGACCTGGGCGCTTTGGACGGTCCCGTAGGTCGCGAAGAGCGCCTCGAGGTCCGTATCATTGATCTGGTAGGTCAGGTTCCCGACATAGAGCTTCTTGGCCAAAATCGACTCCGAGGCGTAAGGCCGGCCCGCTGGCGCTTTCCGGGCCGAGAAGAAAGATGGGCCCAAGGCGGGCCCGGCGCGCATCGGGGAGAGCCTTTCAAGCTCACCCGACCGCTAGGTCGTCGGTCGACCGGGATCTATTGTATCAGGCTCTGCCGCAAAAAATCGGATAATCGGCCTTTTTATTTTTTTCGCACCCTCTCTGAAAGGATCTCTTCATTTGGCCGGCAGGGGTTCGACGCGTCCCTTCGCGAACTCCGTCCAAACAGCGTCGATCGTCTGGGGGGTGGGGACGCCGCGGTGGACGTACAGGGCGTATCGGAGCAAAAGGGGCTTGCCCGGCTCGATGGTCCTGGCGCCTCCGAAGGTCAGCGCAGCGCCCATCCAGCCGTCGCGGCGGACGTGGAAGGGGGAGGGGTGGCTGGGGTTCGCGGGATGGTCCAGCAGGGTGATCCCCTCGGCGACGCCCTCCACGATCGGCCCCGAGTAATCCACCCAGCGCGCGGGCTTGCGGAAGCAGCCGTTGGGCCCCTGCTCGTCCTCGTTCCCCTCGGAGTTCCGGAGCCGGCCGCCGCCGTCGGCCACGCCGATGGTCTTGGCCATCCGGACGGCCACCGGGCCGAACGCCGTATCCCCCAGCACCACCGACCCGCCCGGATTCACGGGCGTATCCGGGGCGCGGAACTGCAGGTCCAGGGTCAGCAGCCACTCGCCGTCCTTCATCGGGCGGACCGTCATCCGGCGTCGGTCGGTCATGTGGACGCGGCCGTCGGCGCCGACCCAGTCGTTATCGGAGGTGATCGCCGCCTCGGCGTCGCCGTCGTCGTAGCGGAGGATCTTCCGGGGGACGATCCGGGGCGCGCCTGGGTCTTCCCAGTAGTTCTCGCCGTCGACGGACTGGTGCGCCACCCAGAACGAGTTGTGATGGCCGTGCCCCACCGGATCGCGCGGGTGGCCCATCCGAGTCAGCGAACGCCCCGACGCCCCGATAATCGGGTACACGAACGGCCGCTCCTGCCGGGGAGCGAACCAGTACCGGGCGACCTCGCGCCCCCCCACTGTGAACGACGTCTGATCGTCGGGCAGCGGCAGCACCTGCACGACCGGCACCGGCTTGGCGGCGGGGAGTTCCGGAAGACCCTGGGCGCGCGCGGGACCCGCCGCGAACGCCAGGGCCGCGAACGTGGAGAGGAGCAGGGGACGTCGGTTCATTTCGGCGGCTCCCAGCCGGGGGCGTATTCCTTGGTCCAGAGCGTCATGGCCTCGGAGTCGTTCAGGATGCGGCCGTCCTTGGGGTCGCAGGCGAGCGCCCGGCCGGTCCGGTGGGCGATGTTCCCCAGGTGGCAGAGGAGGGTGCTCTTGTGACCCTCGGCGATCTCGCTGTTCAGCTTGGCCCCGTCGCGGATGGCGGCCAGGAAGTTGGCGACGTGGTCCTTGTCGCCGGCGGCCCCGGTCGCCTTGTCGATCTCCTTCCCCTTGTGGTCGTAAACGACGTAGCCGCCGCCGATGATCGAGAGCGTCCCCTTGTCCCCCCAGAAGGTGGCGTCGGCCGTGGCGTCGCCGGGTCGGAACGGGCTGCAGCTCAGGCCTTCCCACGAGATCAGCTTGTCAGAGCCGAACTCGTACGAGGCGATGTGGGTGTCGGGCGTCTCCTGGTCGTCGTCGAAGCAGTACCGGCCCCCCTGCGAGACGACCCGCGTGGGAAAGTCGACCCCCAGGCCCCACCGGCAGAGGTCCAGCGTGTGGACGCCGTTATTGCCCAACTCGCCGTTGCCCCAGTGCCAGAACCAGTGCCAGTTGTAATGGAGGATGTTGCTGCGGAACGGCCGACGCGTCGACGGCCCCTGCCACAGCTCGTAGTCGAGCTTCGCCGGCGGCGGCCCCTCCACGCCCTTGCCGATCGACCCGCGATCGGCGCTGTACCAGCAGCGGGCCAGGTAGGGCGTGCCGATGGCCCCCTCGCGGACCTTGGAGATCCCCTCCATGACCTTCGGCCAGCTCCGCTTCTGGTTCCCCATCTGGACGACCTTGTTCGCCTTCCGGGCCGCGGCGATGAGCACCTCACCCTCGTGCGGGGTGTGACTGCAAGGCTTCTCCACGTAGACGTGCTTCCCCGCCTCGCAGGCCAGCCAACTCGCCGGGGCATGCCAGTGGTTGCAGGTGGCCACGATCAGGGCGTCGACCCCCTTGTCGTCGAGGATCCGGCGGAAGTCGCCTACGCCCTTGGGCGCCTCGCGCTTGGCCTTCGTCAGCCGGTCGACCGTCGCTCCGGTCCGCGACTCGTCCACGTCGCAGACGTAGGCGACCCGCACCCCCGGCGTCCCCGCGAACGTCGACGCATGCGTCTGCCCGCGTCCCCCCAGCCCCATCACGCCGACCGTGATCGTCTCATTCGCTCCCAGCACCTTCCCCGCCGTCCCGACGGCGAACCCCGCCGCCCCCGCCGCCCCGAGAAACCCCCGCCGATGCAGACGACTCGATTCGCGCATGACCCGACTCCTCCACAAGCGTCCCGGCTTCTCCCCATGGCGAACGCCGAACCTACCCCACCCGCGACCCCCGATCAACCGGCCGGCGATCGGCGTTCAGCCCCCACGCTTTTGCTTTCACCCGGCCTGCAAAGGCTTCTCAACCGAGAGGAAGAACTCCTCGCGAGCCACCTCGGCCGCTTCCGGGGAGAGGAAAAGATAGCTCCCGTAGTACCTGTGGTTCACGGAGTAATGGAACCTCTCTCGCCTACCTGCAGCGCGAAGAGCCTCGTTGAGGGCGGTCATCAAGGCCGTGACGTCATAGGACCGGCCGAGGTAAGAAGCCTGGAACGTCACAAGACGACCGTCGTGGAGGAACTCGACGAGATAACCGGTGTCCCAGATTCGCCCCTGATATTCCTCATCCGAGATGTCCGGGGGATTATCCCAGTCCCATACCTGGGCGGCGGCCTCGACGATCAATCTGCCTCGGGTGGCTTCGGCAAGGCGACGGATCAGCCGATCGTGGCGCGGGGGATAGAAGCCGGCCTTCGGTTCGAAGTCGATCTTGACGCCCGCCCGTTCCAGAACTTCCAGGAAGACGTCGGCCGGTGCAAACTCGCGACCCGGATAGTCCCGGTGCAGTTCCTCAAGAACCGCCTCCGCCAGACCGTCGACGTCTCTCAGTACACCAAGCGCCGCCATGCGGGCGAGAGCGGCCCGAAGGTCGATCCCTCGCTTCCGCCAAAAGATCCGCATACGGTCCAACCCGATCGCGGCCTCCTCCCCGTCTTCAGCCGCCGATTCATCCGAACTCCCCTCGATCTTCGCGAGTATCCCTCTGTACGCTTCACGCGACCCATGTTGCGCCATGGCCGCGCGAACCGCCGCGACCACTTCTTCATCCTCGATCCCGCTCGAACCGGCTCCCAGGGACCAGGCCGCACGAAGGGCTGTCTGAGCATCCGGATCCTGGAGCAACTCCAAGCAAACCGCGCGATGTCGGATCCGGTCCCCAGCCGCAAGAACATCGAGCGGGGTATTGAGCCCTTTCAGACCAAGGCGTGCGCGAACGAGAGCGGCGGCGATTTCGACGCATCGCGGATCGTCGGATGCAGCCCGACGAAGAGCCCTGAGGGAGCTATCAAGCGGGACATCCGTGAAAGGTCGGACTCCGTCGAGACACTCGCGGAAGTATCGCAGGAGGATCTCGACCACCACGCGTCGCACCTCCGGCGGGCCGTTCTCAGCCGATGCCGCCACCGCATCCAAATACGTGCGCTCGCCATCGCCCGGCGGCTCATCGAGCCAGACCGCCTCGATGGCCTTCAGGTCAGCGACCGTTGGATCAAGCTGGCCGATCCAGAAGGCGAGCCTCGGCCGGTCCGGCGTATCGGGCTTCTGAAGAAGTTCAACGAACCGGTCCACCGCCCCCGGCGGCGCCAGGAAGCCGCATTCATACACGGCCTGCATTGCACGTTCAGGATCCGGCGAGTCGAGCCCATCCAGCAATATCCGTTGGATCTCCGGATCCGTCCCGAGGAACCGAGCTTCGTCGGTCATCAAGTCCGACCGGAGCGGGGCGGCCTCGCCCGACATTTGAAGTGCCTCGCGGGCGATCGGCAGGACCGCGGGATCCTCCAGCATGCAGAGGGCCAGCATAGCCTTGACCCCATCGAGTTCCCGAAGTCGCAGCCTGCGAGCGATCTCCAGCAGCTTCGGGACCGCCTCGGCGCGGCGTTCCCGAAGCATGACCAGTTCGTGATCGTAGAAGCTAAGCTCGGACAGTTCCTGCAAGAGCTGCTTCAACGGGTCGGCCTTGATCCGAAACTCCGCGATGCGGGCCGGGTCATTCGTGATGGTCACGTCCATCCCCGGATGATGCCACTCTCCGAACCGCCCCGCCAGCCCTGTACAGGCAGGGACGAGTCCCCAGGCAGGCTCTCCTCGACACGAACCGCCCCCTCTGCTAGATTCCGCCCCGGAATC
Organism: Paludisphaera rhizosphaerae; assembly: GCF_011065895.1. Classification (NCBI taxonomy): domain Bacteria; kingdom Pseudomonadati; phylum Planctomycetota; class Planctomycetia; order Isosphaerales; family Isosphaeraceae; genus Paludisphaera; species Paludisphaera rhizosphaerae. Next base: position 10,461 of record NZ_JAALCR010000063.1, read on the forward strand.
CTCGGCACGACACCCCGGACAAGGACGTCCTCCATGCCTTCCCCCGCGCGCCGCGCCTCCCGGCCGAGCCTCCCCGCGAGCCCGATCCCGGGGGCCCCGCCGTTCGCCCTGATGGACGTCCGGTCGCTCGACTGGAATCTCTTCAGCGTCGAGGTTTACGGCGAACCTTCCGGGCAGATCGCCGACCTGCTGGAGAGCATCCGCGAGCACGGCGTCCTGGAACCGCTAGTGGTCGCGCCGGGGTTGGCGAAAGGTCGCTGGGAGGTCGTCTCCGGTCATCGCCGCCTGGCCTGCGCCCTGGAGTTGGGGACCGACCGCGTCCCCTGCACCATCCGCGAGTTCGACTCCGACGCCGCCCGCAGGGCTGCCGTCCTAGAGTATAACCGCCAGCGCCGCAAGACGTTCAGCCAACTCATGCGCGAGGCCGACGCCCTCGAAACCCTCCTCTCCGCCGACGCCCGCTCCCGCAGCCGACAGAACCTCCGAAACAGCCCAGACAACTCATCCCCCCGAACCATCCCCTTCGGCGACCATCCGTCCTGGACCGACGATATCGAGCGTCGGAATTCCGACGCTCGGGCCGACGACGAAGGGCAGGGGAGCCCGAGCCGCCGGACGGGCCGGACCGACGTCGCCATCGCCGAGCGTATCGGCCTGGGAGGCAAGGATTTATACCGCCAGGCCCGCGCCGTCTGGGCGAAGGCCGGCGAAGGCGACCCCCGGGCCCTGGCGGGCGTCGCCCAGATCGACGCCGAGACCAAGACGATCCACGCCGCCTACAAGGACCTCCGCCGCCGCGACCGCTACTCGGCCGACTTCCGCCCCACCCCCTACGACGTCTGGTCGTTCCGCCACGACCGGGCCTTCGGCGTCCCCCACCCGGGCTCCATCCCGCCGTCGCTGGTCGCCCACGCCCTCCACTACTACACCGACCCCGGAGCCCTCGTCGTCGACCCCATGGCCGGCGGCGGGACCACCTACGATGTCGCACTCGCCATGGGCCGGCGCTGCCTCGCCTACGACCTCGAACCGGTCCGCCCCGAGATCGCTCCACTGGACATCCGTCTTGGCCTCCCCCCCGAAGCCCGCGACTGCGACCTCATCTTCTGCGACCCCCCGTACCACACGATGCTCGCCCGCAAGTACCCCCGGGGCTCCGTCGCCGACGCCCCCCTCGATGCCTGGACGAGCTTCTTGACTGACCTCGCGTCAATCGCCTTTCTAAACCTGAAACCCGCAGCCTGCTTCGCGCTTTTATTGGCCGCACAAACCGAGAAGGATCTCCCCCGCGGCCACGGATACATCGACCACGCCTTCATGGGATATCAGGCCGCCCTCGCCGCCGGCTTCCTCCCCGAGCGCCGGATCAGTTGCCCCATGAGCGGCGACTACACCCCCCAGCAGGTCCGCCGAGCCCGCGTCGAGGGCCGCCTCCTCGGCCAGGTCCGCGACCTCCTCATCTTCCGCAAGCCGGCCTCCGCGACGACCACTCCAGGCATCCCGTAAACGCAATTCCCTTTTACGGGATGCCGTAACTGTGGGCACTGAGGGACAAATCGACCCACACCGGTCATCCCCAATACGCAATGCACCCGGCTGCCAAAATGGCACTCGGAGCCCGGTTGCGTATACGGGACGCCCGCCGTCCCCTCGGCGCATAAAGAAACGCGGCTCGAAGGCCGCGTTTCGTCGAGACTCGCCTCATCGGCCGTAAGTGGCTGCTATTCCACGGGTTCGCCGCAGGCCAGCTCGTAGACCTTGCCCCGGACGAAGGGGTTGGAGAGAGTCGGGTTGCGACGCACGACGGGCTCCGGCAGAGCCTTCAGAGCGACCGCCGTAAGTCGTTTCAGCTCATCGGGATGCAGGTTCTCAAGGACGTACGAGACGGCCGCTTCCTGGGAGGCCAGCGAATCGACTTCGCGCGCCTGGCTCTGCTCGCGTTCGATCCGCCGAAGCCGTTCTTGCAGTTCGCGGCGGCGGGTTTCCAGGCGGTTGGCCACCTGGGGGAGCAGGTCGTAGCCGTCCTCAATCCCCGACCGGATGTAGCCGGGGGCGTTTTGCAGCTTGCCCTGGCTTTGAAGGTAGAGCGCATTAAGGAGAACCTTGGCGACCGCCTCGGGATCGCGCTGCGTAACTAGGCGGCTTGCGAGGTTCTCGGGGAGGCCCTGATCCGTCAACAATTCCTGCAAATCAACAGCAACAAGGAGCCGGCCGTCGGCGCTCAGGCGGAAGGGGGTTCCAGGGATCGCCGCTGATGCTGTGTCCTCTTTTGATCCTGTTTCTCGTTTGGGCCCACCCTCGCGGCCGCTGTGGTCCAGCTTCTGGGCCGGCTCAACTAAAGAGAATAGACCGGATTTCGAGGGGTCGACTAAGGATTTTGGACCGGTTTCCGGCGGTCCTTCTAAAAGATCTCGGCCGGTTCTGGGGGCCGAACTGGTCTTCTTACTTGAGGTGGGCTTGGCCCGGTCCCCGGTCGGCCGACGCTCGGGCGCGGGCTCGCGGATGATTCGATAGGCCGTCGACTTCCCCCGCGACTTGTTGGCGATCACCAGGCCGGAGGCGATCAGCTCCTGAATGGCGTCGATGACCGTCTGTCGGCTCAGGCCCGCCTGGCGCGCGATGGTCCGGGTGCTGGGATATCCCCAGTCGGTCCCGAAGTCGGAATAGAGGCCGATCACGAGATACACCTTGATCGCCGAGCCTCCCAGCGATCGGAAGGCGTCGGACCGGAGCAAGTCGTGCTCGACCCGAAAGAAATACGATGCCATGGCCGGATGCCGCCTTCGCCTCGGAGTCCCTTCCCAATCGTCGGCCGGGGGCCGGTCAATCCGCGTCGAGGGCCGGGGGGTCGGCGACGTAATACGTCTTCACCTTCCCCCGAGGGCCGGTCGTCGACACCACCAGCCCCAGCCGCTCAAGCTGGGCCAGGCCGTCAATGACCGTGGGCGTGGATAGACGCGTGCGCGCGACCAGTTGGTTCAAACTGATGGTCACGCTGCGATCGGGCTCTCCCCCGACCGCCTCGACGACGACCAGATAAACCTTGATCGCCTCGCCCCGGATCCGGGCCAGGTAGCCGCGGTCGAACAGCACGCTCTGGACCCAGTCGACCTGGGTCGCCTCGTCGACGTCCGTCGTCATCGCGGGGCACTCCCTTGTTCCAGGCTGATTCCGCCCGGTCCGCCCGCCTCCGACCCCTCGACGGCCTGAAATCGGCCGCCGCTCGCGTAACACCGCCGTGCCGACGCCCATGGTCGTAGCCACTCCCTTGGTCTGACGGCCTTTCCCTGGCTTCTCCAAACTGCCTTATCGGGTGCAGATCCCCTGGATCCGAAGGGCTCTCCATGGGTTTTCGAGGATGAAGTCGGGGTTAAGGCGGTTGAACGCTGTGAATCGCCGCCGATCGGGGCCTGGGAGACCGATGCACTTAGTAGAACGGCGATTATTTTCAGAGGCGCATGTCGTTGCCAATACAGGGATTTGTAACAGACAATCGGCCAATAAT
>NZ_JAALCR010000064.1 GCF_011065895.1 Paludisphaera rhizosphaerae
CAATCCCCGACGCGGTCCACGGTCAAGAAATCAACCCCCTTTCCGACCCGGAGGGCGAGGACATCATCGAATGTCAGGCTCGAGTCGACGTCCCGGACGAGCCAATCTGCCGCTACCGCGGCACCGTCGCCGAATTCATCCGTTACGCGGCCGGAGAGCCGGTTAACCCAATCGATCGTCCGGAACTTACTGGCTTCTCAACTTCCCAGCCGAATTGAGGGAAGTGATGCGCGAACACGATCAGGTCCGACAGTTGTTGCTGGACGAGATCCGGGAGCATGGTCCGAAGGTCTTGGTTGAACTCGCGGAGTTGTTCCGGGACATCGGCCCTAGCGCGGTTCGGAACCGATGTCCGACGTCGGGGGCGATCGCCCTGAGATTGCGCTGTCCGGCCTGCGGTTGTCGGGACAAGACCCTGATGGTCGTCCCCAATGGAGACGACTTCTTGCCGTACTTTGCTAGTCGGGTCGAGTGCCAGGCCGTCGTCGAGAGGTCGGGCCGGTCAGTCGTTTGCGGCCATGTAGGCGAGCTCTCGTCGTTCAAGGTTCGTGAAGACAGACCCCCTTTGGTCCAGCCTCCTCTCTGATGTCGGCTGACCATTTCAGAGCCCCCAGACGTGCCCACCTCCAATCCCCCGTCCTTCGCCCAGCGGCCCGTCCTGGCACCTCCTAGAGGCCTTCTTGGGGCGGCCTGTCCTTGTCCCGGAAGCCGGGATGAAAAACCTCAATCAAAATGTGAGGAATCTGTTGCGCAACTGTTAGTTGCTGGGTATTGTTGGATAGAGACTCACCACGCAACGCCGTCCAGGAAGGGCGGCCACAGCGATAGGAGGCAGCTACCGTGACCACCAGCGAACGCGTCAAGCTCAACTACAGCGCCCGGGACGGCCGGCCCACCAGCCTGTATCTCGACGTCGCGACCCTGGAACTGCTCGAGAGAATCCAGCGAGTGGAAAACATGAGAAATCGCTCGTCGGCCGTCCGCCTGGCCGTCGCCCTCTGGGCCGAGCAGCAGGAGGTCAAGTGATGAATCTCACCGAATCGGTCCAGGAGAAGCTGGAACACTACCATGGCGAAGCGGCTGACGTCCTGGATCGGTACTTCCGGCAGGGGGAGCGGTTCGCGCCGACCCTCCCATACCCGGACGACCCGATGACCCAGGATCTGCTGGAGATGATCCGGCTGCGACAGGACCAGGCCAAGATCGAGACGCAGCAGCGAGAAATCGAGGCCCGTGAACGGGCCGAGTTGTTGGCGTTCATGTGGGCTTTGGTCGACTGATCGCCCTCTTCGCTGACGAGTTCCTCCAGGCCGCCTTCGGGCGGCCTTTTTTGTTGCCCTCCCACAAGCCCTCAGGACGCGCCCTCCGTCTTCCCCGTCCGATCCATGCGGCCCGTCGGCAAGGAGGCCTTGGCGGGGCTTCTAGGGGCCTTCGTGGAGCGGCTTGTTGGGTCGGCACCTGCCGGGTGGAAAAGCGTTTTTCATTCTGTTAGAAATGAGTTCACTTCTCGAATCACGAGACGTGCCGGCGCAAGTCGACTCTCGGTCGTCGGGTAGCATTGAAGTCGTGGCAGAGACGCTCCACCGACGAAAGGCTTCACCCATGGCGACCGTCACGATTCCCGACCTCTCTGCGGTCTACTCCTGGCTTAAAGCCAACTGGGGCTCGATCGCGGCCAGGACGGCCGTCCGGTCCGAGGCTCGTCGACTCGGGCTCTTCCCGTCCAAGTGACCCTACCCAGTCGGAGGCGGCAAGGATGCCCCTGCGAGCGCTAGCCAATCCCACGTTCGCCAACGGTACGACCGCCGCCTTCGGGCTGCTCCTGGCGACCGTCAGCGAGACCCAGGTTTCCCAGTGGTCGGGCCTGTTCCTACTCGGCTGGGCTGCGGTCCTGGAGGCCTACCGCCGCTTCTCGGCCCTCCGACGGGAAGAGGCCCGCGCCGACATGGCAGCCAAACTGGCGGACCTCAAGGCGGAAGCGGTCGCGCTGGAAGCGAGGATCGGCGGGTTGCGGTCCGAACTGTCCGGGCTGGAGATCGCCCGCAACCAACGATTCGTCGAGACCGGCGAATAAGGAGTTCCGCAATGTCCGCCCGACCCACCCTCAAGAAGCCGTCGTTGTTCCCCTGGTTCACGTTCGTATGGGCGTGCTTCGGCGTCGTCGGCCTCCTGGCGATCCCGCACCTAGTCCGATCCCAGGCGGCCCACCCCGTTCAGGCGTTGGCGGCCCCCGTCGTCGTCGTCGACATCGAATCCCAGGTACAGGCTCTCTCTCGCCGGGTCGCCCACCTCGAGTCGGAAGTGGCCAGCCTTCGTGCCCAACCCGCGGCGACCTTGTCGGCCGAGCTCAACGCCCTTCGACGTCGCTACTCTCAGCAGGCCGCCGTCGTCGCCTCGCATGGGTCGGACTCGACGAGCGTCGAGGAGTTGGGGGCGGGTCGATGAGCGAGCGTCACCTCTATCTGAAGGAAGTAGAGATTCCGGACGCGGCTCTTGAGTTGATCCGCCTGGCTGCCGGCCCCCAGGCGATCGGCCTGGAAGTGGTGGCGACCTCGACGATGTATCTGACCGACGCCGAAGCCCGACGGATGGGCCTGCTGGTTGAAGCCGACGACGACCCCGACGACGACTATTTCGACGACGGCCTCGACGACGAGACGGGCATCGAAATCTAACAGCTTGAACAGCGCGATTCAGGAGTCTCGTTCATGCCCGGCGGCCGCCCCCCGAAATTGACCGCAACGGTCAAGGCCAAGATCATCCAGCTGATGCGGGACGGCAACTTCTTGTCCACCGCTTGCGGCGTCGTGGGTATCAACGTCGAGACCATCGGCTACTGGCGGCGACTCCACGAGTCTGGGGACAAGCGGGCCAAGCAGCACGCAGAGTTTTTTGGTGAATTGAAAACGGCCAGCAACGAGGCCGAGGCCCAGGCCCTCAAGGAGATCCGCCAGGGGGCGATGAACTGGCAAAGCCGGGCGTGGTTCCTCGAGAGACGTTTCGGTGGGAAGTACCTGAAGCCGAAGGATCGGCCCATCAAGCAGGCCGACCAGCTTGTGGACGTGCTTGCCGAGGCCATGAGACGCGCGGAGGAACTCCGCAAGGAGCGGGAGGCCGCCCGGGAGGTCGACGCCGATGCCCACGGCGACGTCGCGAACCCAGAAGGTTGAAGCCCTCGCCCGGCTGCTCGATGTCACCCGCGACGACCCCTCCTTGTTCACTGAGGCGGTTCTGGGATCGCAACCCCTGTGGTCGGGGAAGAGTCGGGGCGTCGTCGGACAGCGCGAGTGGGCCGATCTTCTCGTCGACTATTCCGAGGTCGTGGTGGCCGCGGGCCACGCCCTGGGCAAAAGCCATTTGATTTCGGTCGTCGCCTGCTGGTGGGCGTGGACTAGGCCGGGTTCGCTCGTCGTGGTCTTCTCCCCGTCGCTGGGTTCGCTGTTGGAAACCACCTGGACCAGCATCGCCCGAACCCTGAACGGCTACCACTTCGGGGGTCGCGAGTACAAGCCGCGGCTCGACCTGGGCGCGACGATCAGCAAGGGCGGCCAGTCTAGGCCGTCGATCGTGTTCCCCAACAGGAGCCGAATCCTAGGTTTCGCATCCAACAAAGAAGAGTCCCTGTCCGGCTTCCACAACGCGGACTTGCTCGCGATCCTCGACGAGTCTTCCGGCTTGAACCCGTTCGTGTTCAGCGCCGTCGCCGGACTCGGCGCGCGCAGGACGTTGATCCTCGGCAACCCCCTGACCCGGAACTGCGAGTTCTACACGCGATTCCAGCTGGGCCTCGAGGCTCGCAAGAAGGGGTTGCCGCCCGCTGTCTCGTCGATCGCGGTCAGGGTTCCCTCGACGGATTCTCCTCACGCCGGAATCGCGCATTCGCCGCTGGGCCTGGCCGATGCGACCTGGCTGCAGAGGCGGCGTGAGGAGGAGGGTGAGCATAGCGCCTGGTTCCGGGCTCACGTCCTGGCCGAGTGGCCCGCCGAAGAGGCGGAGGTCTTGATCCCGGTCGACGTCTTGGATTACGCGTTGTCCGACGACTGCCGAACCGCGGCCGAGGCGTATCGCCGGCGCGCGAAACCCGGCGAGAATCCCATCATCATCTCGGCGGACGTGGGCCAGGGCGTTGGCAAGGCCAAGAGCGTGATCCTGGCCCGCGACTCGTTCGGCGTCCTGGAAATGGTCGCCGACGCTCATCTCGGGATCGAGGGGGCGGCCCAAGCGGTCGCCCGGCTCAAGCACAAGTACGGCGTCCCCGACTCCTCGATCACGTACGACGGCAACGGCGACACCGGGACTCGCATGACCGCCGCCTTGAAAGTCGAGGGTGTCCTGAACGCCTGGGCGTTCTTCGGCGGGGACACTTCGGCCGAGTGGTCGAAGAACTTCGCCAACGCTCGCAGCGCCGTCGCCTACTGCCTGGCTCGGAGGTTGGGTCGTGGACACTTCCCGGGCGTGCCGCCCGGCAGCCCTTTCAGCATCCCACGCGATAAAGAACTTATCGAGGAACTCAAGGCCCTCCACGGAGTCGCCCGCGGAGACGGCAAGTCGGCGCTCGAGGACAAGGCCGAGACGGCCCGCCGCCTGAAGCGCTCGAGCGACTACGCCGACGCCCTTGCCATGAGCTTCATGAGAGAGGCCCGGAGGAAGTAATGTACGACTCGCTGCCGCCGCCGGACCGCCCCCTGACCGACTACGAATCGGCCATTTACAGAGAGGCCCTGGCAGGATTCCCCGACGAGCAAGAGAGGCTCTCCGAGGCCGTCCGCGTGCTGGCCTACTACGACCTCGACGGGGCGCAGTTCGTGACCCGGAACGCCGGGGATTACGACGGTCAGATTCAGATCGAGTCGACCGGTTTGACGAAGCGCTGCGTCGACATTTTGACTTCGCTTTCCTACTCGCCTCCCCCTTCCCGGCAGATCCTCGACGACCCCGCGGCGGACAAGTTCCTGAACGAGGCCTACGGGGACAACAAGATCAACAGCTTGATGCACCGGGCCGACTCCCTGGCGACCCTCCTGGGCTACGCCGCGGTTGAGGCGGTTCCGGCCGTCGGGTTGAAGCCCGTCCGGCTCTATCTCTGGAACGCGAGTGAACTGATCGTCCGGGCCGAAGAGGAAGATGCCACGGCGATCGGTCACGTCATCACCCGCGACACGGATCCGACCGGCAAGATTCGCTATACGTGGTGGACTCGCGATTTCCGCCGGGTCTTCGTCGCTCGCCAGTCTGGTCGGCTCGTCACTTCCGGGGGCCGTGCGACGCAAGAGGTCCAGGCGACCATCAATCCCTTCTCGCGGCTGCCGTTCGGCATCATCCACCACGCCCTACCGGTCTCTGAACTCGTCGTCCCGGGCATCGGCTGCTGGCTCGCCGATCAGGAAGCGGCGATCGACGAGAAGCGGTATCAGTTGAGCCTCGGCGTCAAGAAGTACCTCCTGCCGAAGGCCTGGGTCGGTGGAGTCTCGGCCGAGTGGCAGCCGAGCGACGTCGTGGGCGAATTCTTGCGGCTGCCCGCCGAGTTGCTCGCGCAGGGTTCGTCCCAGCCCAGCCTCGGCTACCTCCAGGCCCAACTCAACGTCGAGCAGGCCGAGGCGCACATCGACCGCTCGATCTCTCGAACCCTCGAGGCGATTGGAGTGCCGGAGTCGATCTATCGAATGGATCAGACTTCGACCGTCTCAGGTGACGCCATCGAAGCCGAGCAGAAACCCCTGACGGACTACACTCGATCGAGGCAAGAGACGTTGAAAGTGTGCGAGGGAGACGTCGCCGAGGCCGTCCTGGCGGTCGGCGGCACCTACCTGCAGCGGCCCGATCTCAGCGCGGCGGGAAGAGGCGGCGCGAGCTTGACCGTATCGTGGCCCGAAGATCTCGTTTCGGTGCCCGGAGCGGACCAGGACACGCAGGACCGGACCGCCCTCGAGATGGGTCTTCAGAGTCTGGTCGACGTGACCCGGCGGCGGTTCAGGTTGAGCAGCGACGAAGAAGCCGTCCGGCGGCTTCTCAAGGTTCAGCAGGACAACGCCAAGCTGGCCGCCCTCGGCATCATCCCAGCGCTGGCCACGGACGGCGCTCAGAACGCAGAAACAGGAGCAACCCCTTGAGCGATTCCACGACCCCGAACGTCCCGAAGCCCAACGCCGAGGCGGCCAAGTACCGCAAGCGAGCGGCCGAGTACAAGGCCCGGGTCTCCGACCTCGAGACTCGGCTGGCCGAGATCGAGATCGAGCGCGACGCGGCCATCACGAGCCTCAAGACGGCCCCCACGAAGGACGCCGCTCGCATCGTCGAACTCGAGGGCCAGATCCGCCTGCGAGATCATCGCGACGCCTTCGGCCGCCTGGCCGCCGGCAAGATCCGCCCGGAGGCGCTCCAGGACGCCTTCACTCTCAGTGGCTGGACGGCCGACGCTGATAAGATCGATGAAGACAAGATGGGGGCTGCGATCGGCAAGCTGCTCGAGACGCGTCCCTACCTGAAGGCCGAAGAGGCCAAGTCCGAGCCGGCGGAATCCGGCGAGTCCGCCCCGGTTGAGCGGCACCTCAACCCGTCCGCGGCCAAGCCCCAGCCCGTGAAGGGCGCAGGCCGAGGCCCGGCCCCTGAAACCGCCGCCAAACACCAACAGAGCGTCTGGAAGCTCTGAGACAACGGGGACGTAGAAAATGTCCAACTCGATCGTCGCACAGCAGGTCTGGATGCCTGCGTTCATCGGGAACCTGCACAGCGTCAACGTCGGCCTCAACTTCGTAGACGACTCGCCCGTCGTGGTCTCGGCCGGCTCGGCTAAGATCCTCTCGGCCGGATCCATCACGGCCGGCAGCTACACGCCCGGCACCGACTTCACGCTGATGGACGCGACCGTCACTGGGAACACGCTGACGCTCGATCAGAAGCCCTACTGGGCCGTCGGGATCGACAACGTCGAGGAAGTGCAGACCAACCCGCAGGCGGTCGCCAACCTCACCCGTGAGGGGGCCTATGGCATCTCGGCCTCGATCGACGCCTACCTGCTGGGTCGCTACACCTCGGCCATCACCGCGAACAAGCTGACGGCCTCGGCCGGCGCGGCCATCGACATGTCTAGCGTGGCGATCTACACCAAGATCGTCGCCGCGGGTACGGCCCTGACCAAGGCCGGCGCCCCGATGTCCGGCCGTTGGATCGTGGTCTCCCCGGAGACCCACGCCCGGCTGCTTCAGGACACCACGTACTTCGTCCGGGCGAGCGCCCTCGGCGACATGGTGGTCACGTCCGCTCGCTTCGGGACGACCGTCTCGACCACCCCCGGATTCGTCGGCCAAATCGCGGGCTTCGACGTTTTCGTCTCGAACAACCTGACCACGGCTTCCGCCGGCGCGAACGCCTACCTGGTCTACGGCCAGGGCAAGCCGATCCACTTCGCTTCGCAGCTTGGCGAAGTGAAGGTGGCCGAGGCCTCCAAGCAGTTCGGCTCGATCATCAAGCAGCTGGTGGTCTTCGGAGCGGCCGTCCTGGGCCCCAACACCGGCCGGATCGGCTCGATCTACGTGGTCAACGCCTGAGCCTCCGTGCGCGTCCCCCTCTCGGCGTGTGCTCCTGGCGCCGGGAGGGGGCGCCTATACACGCTCGCGTGAATATGATTTTTCATCCTGTTAGGTGGGGCCGCCGCCGATGAACCGAGTCACCTGCCGCAAGGGCGTCGACGGCTCGTCGATCACCGTCGCCCTCCAGCGGCGCGGCGTGAACGGCGGCTACGTCGACGACGCCTCGACCTTCACCGCCGACGACCCCCTGACCTGCGTCCTCTGGCCCGGCGGGGATCTCGCCTCGGTCGCGACCCTTCCGGCATCCTGGGTCTCGGCGGACGACGGGGCTGTGCAGGTCGACTTCCCGGCTTCGGCGTTCGCGGACCTCGCCCCTGGCATCTACAGGGCGGCCGTACGCCTCGCGACCGACCCGCCGGTCGACCTGGCGTACCTCGAGGTCGAGCTTGAGGCCGGTCCGGCGACGGGAACGGCCCGGCCCGTCTACATCACCAGCGACGACCTGCAAGAGGAGTTCCCCAACTTGGAGTCCATGTTGGGGCACGTCGACACGGATCAGACCGGCTTCGCCAAACTCCGGGCGGACGCCCGCGATTGGTTGGATCTGCTCGTCCTCTCGCACTACAGGCCCTCTGACGTCGTCGGACCCCTGCAGTTCTCGATCCCCTGGATCCCGGCCCAACCCGAGACCAACGCCTGGTTGGCCGACTACCTGGCTGGGGATTGCCTCCTGCTGACCACCCCCAACGGCCGCCGTCTCATCAAGGCTCAAACCTATTGGGTCCTGGGCCGGATCTTTCGGAGAGCGGCCAACGCCTCAGCCTCGGCGGGCAACCTGTTGGATATGGCGAGCCACTACGAGATGCGAGCCAGCGACACGATCGCGACGTCGATCGCCGAAATCGACACGAACGACGACGGCTCGGCCGACCTGACGATCAGCCTCCGAACCACCGTCACCAGGAGGCGTTGAACGTGGCGAGCATGAACAAGCCCAGCCTCCCCCGGGGGAACCGAAGCAGGGTCTACCAGCGGATCGTCGAGTTGATGCAGACGGATCCGACCCTGTCGAAGTTCTTCCCGGTTCCGGCCGCCTGGTCCGTGTGCGACGGCAAGCCCTTCAACCCCGACTTGGTCGGCGCGACTCCCTTCGTTCACCTCGTTCCGCGGCCCTACACGACCGCCTGGTACGGCCCCGATTCGATGGCTGGGATCCTTCAGGTCGACTGCTTCGTCTGGCTCCCGGGCAATTCGCTCGGCCAGTACAACGCCCTGGACGCGCTGGACCTCTGGGAGATCCTCGAGCAGGTCTTCTACCCCCTGAACGACCGGGAGAAGCAGCAGGCCATCCGGGCGTCGCTCGTCGCCGAGGGGGCCAAGACCGGTCTCGTCATGTTCTCGCAGCCCGCCACCCAGCAGCAGGCCCAGGACAAGGGATTGGTCAGCTACGGGGCGCTTCAGATCGACGTCACCCGCCGGATTTCACCCTGACGCAAGGAACGCATAGATGGCTACTGAGGTTTGCTACCTGGTCAAGGAAGACCACCATGGCGTTCCGGTCGCCGATCCTGAAGTCGGGACGGACGCCTTCTACTTGAAGCTGAGCGAGCCGAACAGCTTCAGCATGGCGATGAATCCCACGATCGGGACCATCGGCCGAGGCAACGGCGACAGCGGGATCTCTTGCTTCTACAGCGCGCAGACGACCTGCACGGGCAACCTCCAGGGCGAGCTCTACCCGTCCCTGGCGAAGTTCCTGTGCGACTGGGCCATGACCCCGATCAACTCGGCTCGTACGGCCCCCTGGGCGACGACGGCCGGAACCGGGTCTTTGCCCATCGGCGACCTGGCGAGCGTGTCCATCTACCACGCCTACTACATCGACGCTCTGGGGGCCTGGATTCGGAAGAGGTATTCGGGCGTCAAGGTCCTCTCGGGCTCGATCGCGGCAAGCACCTCGGACCCGATCGCCAAGTTCAATTTCGCGCTCCAGGGGATCCGCAACGATCTCAACGCCGCGGGAACGGTCGCCGACCCCGACGCCACCGAGTTTCCCCTGCCGACCGACGCCGATTATCCGTGCGGCCCGTTCTTGTACGTCGACCTGGCCGGCGGTCTGAAGATCGCCACCAGTCGGACCGACTTCGGCAGCGTCAACTTCGCCTGGGCCTCCACGATCGCGCCTCAGTTCTTCGAGTCCCGTTACGTCCGGTCGCTCCGATACAAGGGCCGCGGCTCTTCGACCCAGTTGACCGTCGACCTCCTGCTGCAGTCCATGACCGATGAGACCGCCTACCAGACCCTCGTAAAGCAGGACAGCCACCTGAAGTTCGACAACGGCACGAACTCCCTGACCATCGACCTGAACGGCAACAACGTCTTCAACAGCCGCACCCGGAACCTCGATTACAACGGGCCGTTCCTCTGGCAGGGCGTCCTGCTCAACGGGTTTGACGCGGCCGTCGGTTCCGATCTGACGGTCTCGGCCACCTGATTCGGGGGGCCTCCGGTCGTGGCCAAGCGCAAGCCCTATTTCATCGTTCGGTGGCAGCCGCCCACCGAAGTCGCCCGCCTCCCGAAGGCCGAGCGGCTTCGGTACTGGGCGTTGGCCGCGGAACAGGTTCTCAAGGTCAAGGACGGGGATCTCGCGAAGGGCCTGGCCGCCGATGGGAAGCCCCTGGGTCGGCCATCGACGAAGTGGCTTCGACATCGGCGGTCGGCCATGACTGCCACCGGCTCCGGCGACCCTTCGGCGCCCCTCTTCCAGCCCGGGAACGAACTCAGTCGCGTAAGGTCTCTCCTCACGGCCCGCGGCTACGACGGTTGGGTTCGCGTCTGGTGGAGGTACGACCCCCACACCCACCGGGAGTGGGGCGAGATCCTCGCTCATTGGGCCTCTGTGAAGGGCGAGCGATGGAACGTTCTGGGCATGCCTGAGGTTTCCGTGAGGGCCGCCAGGAGGCAAGCAGAGGCCTCGTGGCGCAAGCAGGCGATCCGCCAACCCGTCGACATGAAAACCGTTTATCAACCTGTTAGAAATGTCCACACGTTGCCCGTTGAGAGGGGCGGCCGGCGACCTCAGACCCTGGACGTCCACACCGGCTCCATGGAGGAGATCGCCCGCGCTTCCCGCGACGGACGGTTCTCCGGCTGGATGACGCCCACCCAGCTGGATCAGTTCTGGAGGGAGGGCCGAGCGGTCAAGCCCGTGGGAATCCCTTCCCGGACGGCCCCCGTCATCCTTCGGGGCGTCGGCAATCGGCAGCTGGAAGCGACGTGGGGGGCCTCCCCGGTTCCCCCCAAACCGACGCCCGGCTTCCTGCGCAAGATCACCAACTGGTTCTGGGCCCAACTGGGGGTCTAAGGGAGCGGATCGTGGCTCAAGTCAACCTCACCGGCCTGGACCGCACGATGCGGAAGTTGAAGGGCCTCGAGTACCTCACCCCGGCGAACCTGATGGCGTCGTGGGCCCGGCTCGCTGAGGAGGACAACCGTCGCGGGATCATGGCCGGGGAGGACAAGGACGGGGCCTACATGGTCGCCGTCACCTACCGGCCCAAACGGCCGATCCTGTCCAACCGCGGCAACGCCGCCAAGGACCGCCGCAACGGGGCCCGTGCGAACCTCAAGAGGGGGAACTTCGCCGGCTTCGGCCCGATGGCGGCCGGCCTCCACAACAACCTCACCCGTCGCGAGTACGAGGCCCTGGCCGGGCCGCCGCTCGCGCCCCGTGGGGTCTTCAGCCGGGTGGTCACCAACTTCGTCACGGGCTGGTTGTCGGATCCGTCGCGTCGGGTCTGGACGCTCGTGAGCGGCTGGGCCGACGTGGTCGACACGAAGGGCCGGACGTTCCTACTCAATCATTTCGAGGGTCGAGGGCATCTTCCCGTCCGCGACCTCCGAGGGGTCCGTCCCCAGGGGTTGGCGAAGATGAGGACGGCCTTCACCAAGTGGGCCCGCGACGAGATCAGGTTCCACCTGTGGGGCTGAACCGATGCCGATCACGACCGAAGAATTCCAGCTGATCCTCGACCTCGGCAACAGCGGCAAGGACGTCGCCGAAGTCAACGCCGCCATCGCGAAGCTGAAGCAGACCAGCCAGGAGGCCGGGAAGGCTTTCGAGTCGCTCGAGAAGCCGGCAGAGTCGTCGTCGAAGTCCATGGCCTCTCTGAGCCGGGGGGCCTTGCAGACTTCTCAGGCCCTGCAGGACGTGGCCCAAGGCGGGATCGCGTCGGCACTCAACAACGTCGACGGCATCGTGGGTTCGCTCGCCAAGGGCTTCGGCCTCACGGCCACGTCCGCGGCCGCCATGTCCGCCGGCATCCTCGGCGTCGGCACGGCCCTCCTGATCGCGGGTCCACCCCTCTACAAGTGGTATCAGTCGCTTGCCGAGGGATCCAACGAGATTCCGAAGACGACCGACGCCCTCAACGCCTACACGGAGGCGATCAAGGACAACGCCAAGTGGCTCGAGGAGGCGGCCTCCAAGGGTTCCCTGACCGACGCCGAACTTGTCGAGTACAACCGGCGGCTGGCCGAGAACACGCAGCTTGAGAAAGATTCCGCCGAGGCGAAGAAGGCCAAGGCGACCGCCGAGAAGCTGGCCGCCGTTCAGACCAAGGAGGCGGCGGCCGACGCGAAGGCGGCGGCGGACATCCTCCAGGACGCCCTCGCCGGCAAGACCGACGACGTCATCGCCAGCGTCACGGCGAACATGCGGGGGGCTTCCAAGGAGTTGAGGGACGCCTCCAAGGTCTGGGAGTTGACCAACAAGGAGTACAGCGACTCCCTGGCCAACGCGACCGACCCAGGGCGGATCAACGACATCATCGCGATCTACACGAAGAAGCTCGACGAGCAGCGGAAGACCACCGACGAGATCCGCAAGCGGATCGGCTCCGACGCGGCAAACCTGGTCGGGGACGCCGTTCTCCAGGGATCGCAGGAAGCCATCGACAAGATCGCTCAGTTGACCAAGGGCAACAGTGCCTTCGCGGACGTCTTCAAGTCTGTCAACCGCCAGCTGCAAGACCAGCGGATCAAGGAGGCGACCGAGGGCTGGGACGAGGTCGTCAAGTACATCGACGACCAGGCCGCCAAGGTGGCGAAGAAGAGTCAGGAGGCCGTCGAGAAGGCTGCGGACATCGCCTGGGCGGGGCTCCGCAAGCTCAACGAAGATCTGGCCCGCGAAGCGGAGAAGGAGCAGGAGGCCGCCGACAAGGACGCCCGCGACCACCCCGGTCAGGACGTCATCCGCGATGTCGAGGCATCCGACTTCCAGCAGACCGCCATCGATAAAAACGGCCGCGAGAAGACCTTCGGTGCCCGCCTCTCCTCCGATCAGGTCAGGGCCGCCGCGGACGCCGCCGGCCAGTTCCAGCGTGATTTCGGCCTGAACGATCGCTCGGCGGCCCAGGCGGCCATCCAGGAACAAATCATTCGCAATCAACAGCAGATGGCCGACCGCCAACAGCAGTCGATGGTCCGATTGCAGAACATCTACGGGCAGGCCCAGACGGTCCCCTCCCTGCTCCAATGGGGAGGGCTCTGATGGCTGGCGTCGGCACCGACATCTACATCGACGGCTCACTGGTCGACCTGGCCGAAGTCAACGCCTGGCCGGACCGCCTGGACCTCCGGCTTGAGGGGATCTCGACCCTGTCGCTCGGCCGACGTGGGGGATCGCTCCCGACCCTCCCCGACCCCCTCATGGGCAAGCCCGTCCGGGTCGACTACAACGGGACGACGGTCTTCGCCGGGGACGTCTATGACGTACAGGCCGACTTCACGGCCGAAGGCTATGGGAACACCTACCAGGCGAGATGTCTGCGGAATCGCGGCGACCAGGTCCCGTTTCAAGACGCCAACACGCTGACCACCACGGCGAACTACAACTACCCGAGCGACTCGGAGTTCTACTTCGCCAGCCGGGCGGGCCTCACGGTCGGGGAGATCGTCCGGGACTGCCTGGAGATGGCCAC
>NZ_JAALCR010000065.1 GCF_011065895.1 Paludisphaera rhizosphaerae
TACGAACGGCCGGGGTCGCGAAGCGGACTGATGCATGGGTCCTGTCGGATCGGGACGCCGTCCGCGTCCTGGTCTGCCTGTCGAACGACCGGCCGCGATTCCGGGACGTCGTCGAAGGGACGGGGCTCGATAAGGCCGCATGCCTTCGCCTGCTGAAGCGTCTCCGTCGCGACCAGGTCGTCGGTCGTCGCCAAGTGGGGCGGCATGGGGTCTATGCCCTGACTCGCCGGGGACGCTCCCTCTGGGAGGCCGTCTACCGCACGCTGCTGATCGCCGAAGCCGCCCAGGGGATCGACGTCCAGGTCGAAGCCGCGAGCGTCCCTGAGCCCTCCCAGGCCGTCCAGGGAGAAGTTGCCGAGATTCCCGACGTCCCAATCTCGCGCGTCGTCGACTTCGCCCGCCTCATCAAGGGCGAGCGGTTCGTTTGCGCCCTGGTCGCGATCAGCGCCGGCCCGATGTCACCGCGCCAGATCTCGACTGCGATCGACGTTAAGACCTCGATCCTGTCGTCCTATCTCAGGACGCTCAGGCTCACAGGCTTGATCGACGGAAAAGCGACGGACAATCCGCCCATCTACTCGATCACCCCGAAGGGCCGGAAGCTGGCGTCCGCCCTGATCGAGTGTGCGGCGGGATGATTGGGAGTTCAGCCCATTCTAAATCCCAATCCGCGGACGAGGCGTCGACTTTAACTCAGAGTCGATCAGCGGCCGGGTCAATCGACTACGCAAGATCCGGCCGCCTTTCGACATTTGTACCAATCGACCGAATCCGCGAATCGGTAGTCAATCGAGACGCATCGTCGATCGACACGTTAACAACAGTCGGCGACGCCAGACCGCGATCCCTGCTAAGCATGGAATCACACCCATCGCCAGCGAGGATGGTTCGGGCACAACCTGTTGGGTGAGAATCGTGAAGGTGACGGAGTCATCCAGATCACCCGGCATAGTTGTCGGATCGAACACAAACCCGTAGAGAATGATCGTGATCGAGTCAGCCGTAGTGCTGTAGCTCATCGCGCCGGAGAGATCAGGAACGCCGGGGATGCGATTTCGTCCGTTTGTCAGCAGGCTCAGCCCGGCGATTTCTTCGCCGCCTGACAACGTTAGTCCAGTGAAGGTAAATGTGAAAACGTCCCCGCTGCTGGCTCCGGCGAACCTCGCTGGGGGGATGCATTCAAACCCAACGCGAATCGTTCCTGGAGCCAGATCGGCGTAGCCGTTGATGACGATGTTTCCGAAGAACGATGGAAAGTAAGCTCCGGAAAATTCCCGGCCAGGATCTGCGATCGTCGCGTTCCCGTCGAATGTCGGCGGAATTCCGCTCGTCAGGGAGCCATGAACAGTCGAGCCCACTACGAGCCCAGCCTCCAACCGCGAGGTCTGTCCGAGAACGACGATTGTCATTACTACCGCAGTCAAAATCGATCGACTCAAAATCCACCTCCGTCCATCGAGTGAGTGCGTCGTCAGAATCACCCTAGGACAACTTGAGTCGAGATTGCGGTATTTTGTTTTATTGTCCGGCTCGCTTCCAAATAGTATTTCACATATTACTGAACATAGTGTCAAAACGGTGTGTCACGTCGATATGTTTCCAAGAGAATCCAGACCGTAAGGCGACGTCTGTCGCTTTGAAAGCCGGGTCGGCAACGACGGATCGGCGAGCGAAACCGCCAGGAATACGGCGAAGATGGTGACGAACACGGCCAGGTCGGCCGACTCGCTGGCAGACATCAGAAGGGAATCAGCGACCTGGCGAAAGCGATGGGCGATGTCTTCTTCAGCCTGTGAGGTCTATCACCTCGCCACTCATCGGCACGGGGGTTTCACCCCTCATCCTCGGGCCGACCATCGGCCGGGTCTGTCGACGTCAACAGGCTCGGCCGTTTCATTCACCGCCCGTGACGGCTCGAAAGAATGCAGATCATTGCAGCCTGCGCCCTTCTCTTGACCAACAGCGTTCGATCGAGGCAGCAGCCCTCCTAACCGATCGACCGATGTGAATTCGTCTCAAGCTTCTGCTGAGAGATTTCCCCGACATAATAATGATCGCACAAATAATTCAACAGGCGCTTAAGATCCTTCTTCTTTGTAGGCATCTTGAGGCGATGCGCCCCTCCTTTATTTGAATATGATATGTCGATATCACTGAAATACTGCTTAATACCTGCGCAAACCGCCTTGGGAGACGCCGAGTCGAGTACATTCCTTGTTTTTATGTACGTGAATCTTTTTCGCATTGACATGTCGCACAATTTAGTAATAACACTTTCATCCTCAACAATCAAAGTATCATGAGCCAGGACTGCCTTCACCTCTTCGTCGGTTGCCTCGACGAAGTATTCCTTCAGATCGATGATGGGGTTGACCGCAGCAAAGGTCCGGAAGGTCAAGGTCCCGGACTCATATACAGCCACAAGACTGGTGTCGAGCGAAAGTCCTGGATCCTCCAGCCTTTTGAAGACGCCTGAACTGAACGAGAGAACTGAGCCCGGCCGAAACACACGGGCACGGTTTGATCGCTGAAAGAGAATTCGAGTCGAATCACCCGATCGCCCAACGCCAAAAACCCCCTTTATCGCAACATAGTCTGTGCTCGACAGTTTCAGATCCAAAAGCTCGTTCGGCCGTTCAACCGCCTGTTTGACCGAATCAGGAAGCACAAACGCATTTATTTCGAAAATATGATCTGTATCAGGTTTAAAGCGGGGATCGAAGCTGATTCGATCGGGGTTTCCAGCCAAAAACTCTTGAGCCTGCTGCTCAAAAGTCGACGTGAGTTCTGCCCGCAGACCGGCGTCGGCGTTGATGACTTGGGCCGTCAACTTACGCTTCTGCTCCACGAGGGCGAAAAAGCTGGTCACCCGGGTTGCGTCAGACATGTCTCTGGTTCTTCCACTTCTAGGTAGACGTACTCAGCCATCCTTGCAATCCACAGATCGTTGACCTGTTCCCGAAATACGCTCTTGGACACGAGCAGATCTTTCATTCCACCTTCAGTCTCAATCTCGTAGAAGTGGTACCCAAACAGAGCAAGCATCGGATTAAATGTAAACATATTTGTATGATACACGGAAATAAATATCACTCCAAACACATAGATTATAATAATCAGACTAGGTTCTGTACTGAATGTCGGCTTACTAATAAACGGAATCATATATGTAACGAGGAAGACCAAGACTTCCTTGTCTGAATTTTTAAGCCCCTTAGTTTTAACCTTGATTGGAGCCGACCCATCCCTTGCTATCCAAGGCATGAGTGCGGCAATCACCGTCAGGCCAGCCCCCATGACAAACCAGCGGCAGGTCTCACTGGTACCTCGACCCTCGGCGATAGCGGCTACTCCGTAACCGAATGCCACAGGTGCCAGCGAGCTTGTAACTAGCACGGCTTTCCCAATTGGGTTGAGCATGATAGCTCCTGAGAATTAGTGACCTACCGCTACAATGAATCCTCCTGACCAGTATACGCAAGTCCACTAGACCCAGCGATCCTTCTTGGCGACCTCCAGCTACCGCCCCCCAGCCGCTTTCAAACCATACCAGGCAGTCATACGTGCATTCAAGAAGATCGCAAATGAATGATTGCCATCTCTTTGAAAGGGCCCCCTTCACCAGGCCTTCGTTTGGATCTTGGAAGTTGGCCCTTCGTACCCGGTAGACTACCGGATCCCCCTCATTACGACCCGGTAGTGATGCTAAACGAGACCATCCGAGGCGAATTGACTGGAACTGCGGATCGGCTACAATACGGCTTCCCCAAAGGGTTTACCGTCTTTCTGGAGATCGGAATCTGGCCTGGACGAGCCGATTCCCAAGCTGGACGTCAGGGGTTCGAATCCCCTCGCCCGCTCTGAACGTAAGTCCTTGTCGGATAAGGGTCGAAGCTCACACCGCTTACCCGCCGGACGTCCGGCGGAGCGACCTCCAGCACTGGTCCCCAAACCAGTAACAAACCTGTAGTCCTTACAGGTTTGGTGGAGCGTCCCGCTATGCCTCGACTCGCGGTAAAATTCCCCAAATACTGCCGACACTCGACCGGCTCGGCCTGCGTCTACGTTAGCGGCAAGGTCGTCTACCTCGGCGAACACGGCTCGGCGGAGTCCAAGGCCCGCTACCGCGAGTTCATCGCGAAGCTCGCTCGGGAGCGTGAAGCCGAGGCCGCCGCCCCGCCGACACCGGCCGGGACAACGTACGCTCCGCCGGCCCTGACCCTCGCTGAGGGGCTCGTCCATTACAAACGGCACTGCGAGGGCTATTACAACTCCCGCGAGCTGCACAACCTCCGGGAGGCCCTGAAGCCGCTCCGCGAGTGGTTCGGGACGGCCCCCCTCATCGACTTCGGCCCGATGCAGCTGCGGAAGGTCCGCGACAGCTGGATCAAGAAGGGGCTGTCACGGCACACGATCAACGCCCGCGTCGGCCGGGTCCGACGGTTCTTCAAATACTGCGTCGGCTACGAACTGGCTCCATCTTCCGTCCTCGAACGGCTAGGAGCCGTCGAACCGCTAATGCGCGGGCGGGGGGGCCGAGAAGTCGCCCCGCGCAAGCCAGTCTCGTGGGAGGACGTCGAAGCGACGCTGCCGCATTTGAATCGGGTGGTATCGGCTATGGTGCTGTTCGGCTGGCACACCGGGGCCAGGCCAGGGGAGATCGTCGGCCTCACGACGGGAGCCATCGAGGCGGCCGGAGAGGTCTGGACCGCCCGCCTGGCTCGGCACAAGAACGAGTGGCGGGGCCTGGAGCGGGAGATCCTCATTGGCAAGGCTGCTCAGCTGGTGCTGGATCCCTGGCTCAGGCCCGACGCTCCCGACGCGGCGATTTTCTCGCCACTCCTAGCCGACGATCGCCAACCCAAGAGGAAGGGACCGCGACGTCCCGGGAAGGTCTACTCCCGCGCTGCATTCAGCCAGGCTGTGAGGAGAGGTTGCGAAAGGGCCGGCGTGCCGCTGTGGTCGCCGAACCAGCTTCGCCATGCGGCGGCGACTCGGCTCCGAGACGCCCACGGCATCGAGGTCGCCCAGGTCGTCCTGGGCCATGCTCGGCCCGACACGACGCTGATCTACACGAGCCTCGCAAAGGCCCGGGCCGTCGAGGCGATCCGCACTCAACCTTGAACACTCGTCCCCCTGAACGTATGATCCGAAAGTCCGCCTGGCCCGCGGATTTGCGGGCGGATCGTCCGGGGGATGTGCTCTCCCCACGGAAGGTCCGCCCGCTCTTTTGAGAGCACCCCTCCGATGGACGAGCGTCCGCCCTGGTACACCGGCGACCGTATCCTCGAAGCCGCTCACGAACTTGAAAGCGAGTTCGAGCAGGTCATCGAGTCTTTCCGATCGAGCCGTCCTGTCTCGCCTGCTCGGTGGGAACAGATCCAGGCGCTGGGCGAAGACTTGCACCGCCGCGGCGTTGCGGCCTATGCCTCCTTGGACCTTCAGTCCCTCGCCCTGCTTGCCGTCGTCGACCCGACCAAGCCGCCGGAGCCGGCACCCGCATACGATGCCTTCGTCCGCGCCCGGATGGCGATAGTCCGGTTAATCAACGCCCACATCGCCGCCGACGACGGCTCGACTCTTCCTGGACTCGAGGCTTCGAGCGAATGGGAGATCGAGGTCATCGAGTCGGATTACACGTGCTCGGACGAGGACGTCCCCTGTACGATCGCCGACCTGGTCGCTGCAGGCTACCGCAAGTTGACCGTCAGGCAACTAGCCGACATGACGGGGGTCGGAGCCTGCCCCTTTAAGGAGATGGTGCCTCGCGCCGTTCGGGCTGGGGAGATGAAGGGTTGGCGTTGGCGACTCCTCGGCGGCGGACGAGGCCAGATGCTCTACATCCGCCTCGCCTCCACATCGCGACGGCCTGTGGAATCTGTGGACTCCACAAGCCTTCTTGTGGAGTCCTGATCCCTCGTTTGTGGGGAGAACGGCCCCGAAACGGGGTCGTCTTGTGGAATCCGTAGGCACTTGTGGGCAACCCGAATTCCACAAGACTCTCGCCCCTTCCAATCCCACCTGCGTCCCGTATGAATGCCATAGGTTCATTCACTATCAGTGAACTTATGAGGGACGCCCGATGGTATCCGACAAGCTGCTCAACCCTGGCCAGGTCGGCCGCGAACTAGCCCCGATGTTCGGCAAGGCCGTGGGTTCGTGGACGATCACGCGCTGGGTCGTCGAGGGGGTGGCGTTGCGCGACGGCGGTCGGCTCAAGCTGAAGGCGATCCGACTCCCGGCCGGCTATCGCATCAGCATGGCCGACGTGGAATCGTTCATCGCCGAGCTGACCCGCGACCGGACGGGCGAACGCCCTGCCCTGGATGCGAAAGGACGCGCCGCCCGCGCCGATGCGGAGCTGGAGCAGTCGGGATGGTGACCCCGGCCTCTCGGATCGCGACCGCGAAGTCCCCCGTACTTTGCACGCGGTCCAGGCCGATCTGAGAGAGAGCACATCCTGATGGGTACGGCGACATGGGATATCGAGGTGACGGCGCCGACGCGCGACTTCGACCGGGTCGAGGCGGCGAAGGCGATGCGGGCGATCTGGCTTCCGGGCGAGGTCTACGCACTGCAGGGGCTGCCGTCGGGCCGATGGGAGACGTCGAGCCTGGACCGGGTCGACGAGGCCCTCGGCCTGGTCGGTCTCCTCGCCGGCGGCAAGGGGGTCTACACGACCATCAACCCACTGCGTCGCGGCTTCGCCCGGGGCGACAAGAACGGGTTCAATAACGGCGACTTCGAGCGTCGGGTCTGGTTCTTCGTGGACGTCGACTCGACGCGGCCGAAGGGTTCGAACGCGACTGACGCCGAGCACGCGGCCGCGCTGGAGAAGGCGGCGGCGATCGTGGAGTACACGGTCGGGAAGGGCTGGCCGGCCCCCCTCATGATCGACTCGGGCAACGGCGGCCACCTGTACTACCGGGTCGACCTGCCGAACGACAAGCTCTCGCAGCAGCTTCTGTCGGCCGTCCTGAGGGCCTGGAAGGCGAGGTTCGACGACGCCGGGGCTACGGTCGACCGGTCCGTTCACGACGTCAAGCGGATCGCCAGGCTGCCGGGGACGTGGTCGAGGAAGGGTCCGGCCTCGCCGGACCGTCCCCACCGCCGGACCCGACTGCTGGCGGTTCCGGACGTCGAGATCCTGAGCGTCGATCTGCTGAAGGCCGAGATCGAAATCTCGGCTCCGATGACGATCGTCCCGCCGCCTCCCTCGCCCAACGGGTGGGAGATCAAGGTCAGGCAACCCGGCGCGGGCGGCTATGCAAACGCTGCGCTGGAGGACGAGGTCCGGAAGCTCCTGGCGACGACGGACGGGAGGAACGCCCAGCTTTACGAGGCGGCCTTGAAGCTCGGCGGCTACGTGGCGTCGGGCGAGCTGCCGGAACTGGAGGTCGTCGGCCGGCTGGCGGAGGCCGGGCGAACGATCGGGCTGGGGACGGACGGCGACCCGCACGAGGTCGAGCGGGCGATCGCCAACGGGATGGAGGTGGGGAAAGGCAGGCCGAAGGTCGCTCCAGCGCCGAAGAACGGGGAGTCATCGATGAATGGGGCGGTCTCGGCGAACGGGAAGGTGGCCGAGGAGCCGGCCCTCCCGGCTCGGATCGTGGACATCATCGGCGACGTCGAACTCCGGAAGGTGTCCTGGCTCTGGCCGGGCCTCATCCCGAAGAACAAGCTCACGACGATCGCCGGGGCCGGCGGCCTGGGGAAGTCGTTCGTCTGCTGCGACCTGGCCGCTAGGGTGTCCACGGGCGGGGAGATCCCCGGCGGCGGCGGGGAATGCTTCGAGGTCGGGAACGTCCTGATCATCAACTGCGAGGACGACCCCGAGGACACGACGGGCCCCCGCCTGTTCGAGGCCGGGGCCGACATGAGGAGGATCGGCATCCTCAAGAGCGTGGCGTTGAATCAGTTCACGCTGGCCGAAGTGGGGTTGATGCGCCGGGCCGTGGCGGAGATGGGGAGCGTCTCCCTCATCATCATCGACCCAGCGACGGCCTTCGTCGGGAAAGGGGTCGACGACCACAAGAACGCCCAGCTGCAGGGCCTGCTGGCCCCGCTCCGCATCGCGGCCTGGGAGCTGGGGGCGGCGATCGTCCTGGTGACCCACATCAACAAGTCCGGCGGCAACAACGTCGAGGCGGCGACGCGGATCGTCGGCGGCGTGGCCTGGGTCAACGCCGTCCGCTCCGCCATCATCTTCGCCAAGGACCCCGACGACCCCTCGCGCCGCCTGATGCTACCGACCAAGAGCAACAACGGTCCCGAGAAGAAGGGGCTGGTCTACCGCGTCGTCCCGACCGACGCCCTCGCCGTCATCGAATGGGAAGGCGAGACCGACACCACGCCCGACGACGCTATAGCGCGGACGAAGAAGCCTGGCCCCAAGCCGGCCATGACCGACGACCAGGTCGAAGGCGTCTTCAGGCGACTTTTCGAGGGGCGAACCGAGGTCGCCAGCAAAGAGGCGGTCGCGTTCTGCAAGGAGCATGGCGTCTCCTATGAGGTCGCCAGGGATGCACGCAAGCGGCTTGGGATCGGTGCCAAGCAACGCAGCGAGGGCTGGGTCTGGATCGCACCCTACGGATTCCTGGCGAGCACGCCGCCCTCATAACTCCCCAACTGACCCATCTGCCCAACTGACCACCTAAGTCCTTGTGTGACAACACATATGCCAGATGGCGAATCAGATCAAGGATATCCCCATCTGAGGGAGAATTCCCCATCTGGGGGGGGAGGCAGAAGGGGAGTTCCCCATCAGATGGGGAATTACAACAACTAATTAGCCATCTCGTATATGTGTTGCTGTAAAAAGACTTAGGTGAGCAGTTGGGCAGATGGGTCAGTTGGGGAGTTGATTTCTTCGCACGCGCGTGCGAAGCGAGTCCTGTAACGAGAGAGCATCATCATGATCCAGTCAGACCAGGACGGGGCATTCGTCAACGCCCTGTACGATCAGCTGGCCAGGGATTGCCTGGCCGTCGCGGCGAGCGAGGAGGGCCGCGTCCCGAGGTTGACCATCACGGTCGGCCCCCACGTCGAGCACGGGACTGTCAAGGGAGCCCGGCTCACGATCCAATCGTTCGGCAGCGTCTTTGAGGTCGACATCGCCCCAGGCACGCCCGTCACGCAGATCGAGCGGAAGCTGCGACGCTGCGCCGAACAACCGGCGACCTGACCTCTCCGGCCTGGTCGCCCCCGCCATCCCGCGCCGCCCCATGGGTGCACGCCCGCCGGCCGCATGCACCTATGGGGGCCAAATATGTTGACGCCGACCGCACTCTGACCCCCCACGTTCCCACCCCGCGGAAAACCGGAGTTTGAACTTCGGATTTTCCCCTCGGCTGTCATCTCGCCGATTCACATCGTTTCGCATCGCTCGACATCACTTGATATCTCGTCATATCATTGTGCTCATGTCGTGTTTAATAAAATCCCAAATTCCGATCATATTTACGATTGCCTGCGCTGTGCGAAGGCGCTATCATGGCTTTCATGGAATCGACGGACGTACAGTTGCGGCGAGGGTCTGCGTTTCCCCGGCTGGGCCCAGGAGACGCGGCGCGGCTGCGTGACCTGCTCATGGTCCGCCTGCGTCGTCGCGGGGCGAACCTGGCGACGATCGCGGCTGTGCTGGGGTCGTCGCCGGCGACGATGCACCGCCGGTTGAAGGCCCTGCCGGACGACGCCCGGCGCGAGCTGGAGGCGGCCGACCTGGGCGGGCTGCTCTGAGGGGGACGACGCGATGCTGATCCGATTGAGCCGCGACCACGCGATCTGGACCGGGCGGGTCCTGAAGCGGGGGAACGTGGTCGACATGCCCGACGAGGACGCCTACCTCGCGTTCGCGACGGGCGATCCGCCGGGCCTGCCGTTCGCTCGCGTTCGGTGGGTCGGCCGCGTCGACAGCGTCGTCGAGGCCTGCGAGCTTGCCGACGTCCGCGGCGAGGAGGACGGCCGGTTCCTGTACCGGGCGCGGGTGGCGGCCCTCCGCGCGTACGACGTCGGCGCTTCCCGGCTGGACGGGGGCGTCCTCATCGGCCAGGTGCGGCCGAAGGCCGTCTTCGAAGTCCGATCCGACCTGGCCGTCGAGCTGGTGGCCGCCGGGGTCTGCCGCTACGTCGACCCCGTCGCCGAGAGGATCGAGCCCGCGCCTCCCCCCTACAGGATCCCCGCCCGGCCCGCACGCTGACGGGGTGAGTCTTTCCCAAGGAACCTCAGGAAAACGAGGAGCCGAATCGATGCCAGTGCTCAATCCCAGGACCGGCCGGGTCGTCAACGTCGACGGCTACTCGCTCGCGCGAGCGGTCGCGTCCGCCGCCGAGTGCAAGAACCGGCAGAACCTGCTCCCCTCCGGCCTGGAGGGCGACGTCCACGACCTGCTCCGCGATCTCGGGGACGGCCGGCGCGGCTTCCGCGCGCCGCTCTCGGCCTTCACGCCTCCCGACCGCAAGCTCCGCTCGCTGGACCTGACCTCGGGCGCGGGGG
Source organism: Paludisphaera rhizosphaerae (assembly GCF_011065895.1). Lineage (NCBI taxonomy): Bacteria > Pseudomonadati > Planctomycetota > Planctomycetia > Isosphaerales > Isosphaeraceae > Paludisphaera > Paludisphaera rhizosphaerae. The sequence continues at coordinate 10,495 of NZ_JAALCR010000065.1, forward strand.
CCGTGCAGGTCAAGCTGGCGCCCGCCGACGACTTCGTCGACGTCCTGCGGCGCAAGAGCGTCTGCGGGCTCCTGGGCTGCGTCCTGGGCGGGCTGGTCGACGAGAACGGCGTCCCGATGGCGGTCCCGCTGCTGGGGGCGGGGTCGTCGGCCGGCTGGATCGCAGACGGCCAGGCGGCTCCGCCGTCGACGCCCACGATCGCCGGCGACCCGGGCATCGTCACGACGATTGCGGCGAGGGTGAACGTGACACGACGCATGCTGAAGATGGCCGGGCCGTCGCTGGAGGACTTCCTGACCGGCGAGATGACCCGGTCCGTGTCGAGCGAGCTGGACCGCGCCGTCCTGGCGGGCGACGGGAACGACGGCGAGCCGACCGGCCTGCTGAACGTCGTCGGGGTGCCCGTCCAGGCGATCGCTGCGAACGGCGGCGCGCCGACCCGGGCCGTGTTGATCGACGCCGAAAAGACGGTCGGCCTGGCCAACGGCGACGCTTCGGCCTCGGCCTCGATGGGCTGGGTTGGCTCGCCGAAGGTCCGGGCCAAGCTGCGGGGGACCGACGGCTCGACGGGCTCCGCCGGCGCGTGGCTGTGGAACGACTCCGACCGGGTCCTCGGCAAGGCGGCCTTCGCCACGACGAGCATGCCCGACGACCTGACGAAGGGGTCCGGGACGAACCTCTCGGCCCTGGCGTTCGGCGACTGGTCCACGGTCTCGGTCGGTATGCCCGAGACGGCCCAGGTGATCATCGACCCGATCGGCCTGGGGATGACGGGCGGAGTCCGGATGACCGTGTTCCTCGACGTCCGCGTGTCGTTCCGCCGGCCGACGGCGTTCGTGCTGATCAAGGACGTCGCGACGGCCTGACGCGGGGATGGGGGCGAAGCGGCCGAGATTCCGTCGAGGAGAGGGGGGAAGTCATGCTAGGTCAGATCAGGTCGATGCCGACGAAGGAGGGCCTGCGGGTCCGCACCTCGGTCGGCGGCCGTCGGGTGGTGGGCTACGCGAGCGTCTTCGACTCGTGGGCGACCCTGGCGCGGAGCGAGACGATCGTCTACCGGGAGATCATCCGGCCGGGGGCGTTCCGCGACGCCCTGGCCGAGCGGCAGAACGTCGTGGCGTTGTTCAACCACGACGTCAACCAGGTCCTCGGCCGCTCGTCGGCCGGGACGCTCGCACTGCGGGAGGACGCGAAGGGCCTGCACGTGGAGATCGACCCGCCCGACACGAACCTCGGTCGCGACGTCGTCCACCTGGTCGAGCGCGGCGACCTGGCCGGGATGTCGTTCGCGTTCCGGCCTCGCAAGGGGGGCTCGGAGCGGCGGACGCGTCGGGTCGGCGACCTGACGTTCGTCGAGGACGAGGTCCGGGCCGTCGACCTGTTCGACGTCTCGGTCGTGACCAATCCGGCCTACCCGGACACCACCGTCGCCCTGCGAAGCCGCGGCATGGTGACGCAACTCGAACAGGCGAGGATCCGCCTGGCCCGGGTCTACGACCAACTCGACGCGCTGGAGATGAAGGCCCTGGATTACCAGCGGCGCCAGCGGAGCCGCACGTCGGCCGGCATCGGGTGGCGGTCGTGAGTCGGCACGCGCCGGCCTGCGGAAGGTGCGGGGCCGTCCTCGCCGAGGCCGGGGCCGTCGTGACGCTCGCCTCGACCGGCGATGGGCCGCTTGGCGAAGCGACCTTGTGCCGGGCCTGCACCGACCAGGTCGTCGAGCTGCTCGGTCCGACGGCCTTCCTTCCCGTCGAGGCGAGAAAGGCCGTCGTCGACCCGCGAATGTACCAAACGCGATGACGCTCGGGAGTGCTGCGAATGAGGTCGATCGAGGCGCGTCGGACCGAGGCGTCGGCCGAGCTGGACACCCGCTGCCTCGCGGCGTGGCTGGACCTGCGGAGCTTCACCCTCGCGGCCCGCAAGCTGGGCGTGACGTCCCGTTTCCTCCGAGCGGCCGTCGAGCGAGCCCAGGCCGCGGGGCTGGCCGAGGCA
>NZ_JAALCR010000066.1 GCF_011065895.1 Paludisphaera rhizosphaerae
TGGTCGGCTCTTGCTCGGCAGCCCAGACGAATAGGTCGTCGATGACGTCCTGGCGGTCGGGGATGACTTCCTCAGGAAAACCTCCCCAGATCCGGCCGGTGACGCAGAAGTACCGGCCCCGGTCGTATGCTTCGATCCCGCAGTGTTCCCCAGGGCCGTCCCACACCTTGCCGCCCTTGGGGATGGTGCCGCGAGCCCAAACCTTCACCCCCCGACCGCTGGGCGAAGTCTCAACGTAGCATCCCTGGAATCGTTCCAACCAGGGCCGGGCCCACTCGACGGCCTGGCCGTGCTCATCCAAGCAGTTGTCGAAGTCGAACCCAACGAACAGGTCATCGGGTGTGAACACGAATCCAAGCCCGTCGAATGTCCCGGGAGACGCCGCCCGAAGGGCGTGAGCGGCGATCGAGAAGGCCGACCAGGTGGATCGGTCGGCCGTCGAAGCGTTCCGACGGTCATCGACCGTCCGAGGCGTCTTGACGCCGTCTAAGGCTCTCCAACAGACCCATTGATCCCACATCCGCAACTCGGGATGGACGTTGTCGAGAAGGCCGACCGTATCTTCTTCGTCCGATTCGTCGTCGTGCTCAGGCGGCTCGGAACCCTCAGGCATCACGACCCTGAGCCACCTATTAGCGGATGCCTGGACGTTGACTTTCATCGCCAACGAATGCATAATCAGTTGTCCTTTCGACCGCAGTGAATCAAAGAAAGCCCTCCGGTCTGCCGCCGGAGGGCTTTTGCTTTCCAGCCCACGTCATCTCTGGCCCAAAGCGACTTCCGTCGTCGCCGGCTCGCGAGTCCCCACGAAGTCGTGGACCTTCGAGCGAAGCGCTTCGGCCGCGATCCGGAACCGAATCGGCGGCGCGTCCGGCCGGACGTTCTCCGTTGCGAGGAGCACACGGTTCCGGTGCGAGGCGACGACGAGCATCGAAATCGCACCTACGTATTCGTTGAATCGTGCCGACGTTTGGAGGTGGGACAGCGTACGGGTCTCATCCGCCAAGACGTCGGTCAAGGTGGATTCAGCGAGACGCACGCCTGTTCGGACTGCGTGCGAGGCGATCAGGGCGTCGACGAACCATCTCATCGCGGCCCCCTTTCAGCAGCCGAGTTCTTTGCACCGTTCGAGGGCCTTCTCGATCTGTCGTCGCCGCTTGGTTGTTAGAGCAGGGGCGATAGGTTCCGGCGAACCGTCCGACGGCAGCGAAGCGGCTGTGCGACGGGCGATGAAATCGCGTGCTTCGGCGACGGTGCTCACCCAGTTACGGCCTCTTCGCCAGGCGCGGAGCGGTGTCCTTTCGTGGAGCCGCCAGCGATGGGCAGCCTGGATTCCCAGGCCCAAAAGCTGGGCGATTTCGGCCAGCGGACGAAGATCTTCCAGCGGCGGAAGTTCATCGACTGACGCAACAGCCTGAACGGCGCGCATGGGCGGTCCCTTGTATCGAAGGTGAAGATTCGAGTTGCGGACGCAAGGCGACGTCGACGTGAAATCGACGAAGTCGCCTCAAACGAGCGTGCGGCTCATGGTGCGGTGAGATAAAGCGTCATTGGATATCAGACGCTCGATTACGGGAACTATAGCAGCCTCTTTGCCTCAAAATCAACATCACGCTATAACAATTCATGTATTAGAGTCGTTATGTGTTTAAGGCAATCGGCTGCAAGACGTCAATTCGCCGCCGGGCTGAACCGGGGCCCAACCGCCCCGGACGCCCCGCCCTGGGGCCGCGAGGCCGCACGCTGGCTTTCGATCAAGGCGACCTCTTCGGCGTCGAGCCAGTAGGGCGTCTGGTCGCCCCAGCCGCGTCTCCCCCGCATGGCTTCCCAGAGGAGGGCGGGCATCACGGCGACAACGGTCGCTTCTTTCTCGCGTTCGAGTTCGACCGAGAACACGGCCCCGTCGGATTCGAGCCCCCCGGACGGAGTCCGGCCCGTGCCGTCGAGGATGGCAAGCTCCACCAGTCGGGCGAGTTCCTGATTCGTCCTGGGCTGGCGGTAGCTCGCTACCAGGGGACGATCCTGGGTCCGATCCTCCTCCTGGTCAGCCCCGGACTCGATCGGCTCGACGTCCAAGTTCTCGTAGCCCCAACCGTCGCGGCCTTCGTCCGGCGTGAGGATCACCCGCCAGCCGCCGATCTCGACGACGTGTTCCTTGTCGAACCGCTTCCAGGCCGGACGGCCCGCCGCGATCCGACAGGCAACGGTCAATGAGTGCCCGGCAAGGGTGATCTCCGGACCCATGCAGCAGTCGGCCAGCATCATTTCTTCCGCGGCCTCCATCGTCCTCTTGACCTCCAAGTACGCTTCCAGGAAGCGAAGGAAGGTCACGCGATTAACGTCGTTTCCGTTGCCGACGGTCGATTCGTGGCGTACCATTGATGTGTTCTCCTGATGTCGAGTCGGGTGAGCATCCTGAGGGCGTCCGGTAGTGCAGACCGGTCGCCCTCTCTCATTTCTTCAACGCATCGCTTCCAGCATCGAATCCGCGAACGTCTCCCGCTCCGAGTCCGTTAACATCCGACCGGCCTGTCGACGAAGGTGCCCGAGGTAATGGGCGAGTTCCCGGGCCTTCCAGTAGGAGGCGTTCGCCTCCATCCAGGCGACGCCGTCGACCCGGCGACGATCGGCCACGGCTTCCCGTCCGGCCCGACGGCCGAGATAGCGGCAAGCCTCCATCACGAGCGGCTCCCCGGCTTCGAGGGGGAGGCGAAGGCAGAGCCACGCCGTCCCAACGGACGTGATGGGCGTGGGTAGGCTCAGAGCGGCAGGCATAGAGCAGGCTCCTGGGTGCGAGTCGAAGGTGTGCGGCCAAACTGTATGCAGATCGTAGAGATTTTGGTATTACTGTCAACTGAGTGCAGAAAAATTGCAGACAAAGTGTAGAGTTGAGATCGGGCGTGCGTACAATCTGGCGAAGGAACGCCGCCGTTGAGTACACTGAATGTGGATTCAGACTCGGCGCGGAGCACTCGTCATGGCCAAAAAGCAGGACAAGAAGGTGCAAGCAACCCAGGACGAGAAAGTCACTAGGCCTGTGCGTCTCGATCTCCCGCTAGATGACATCGAACGATTGGAGAGAGCCGCTCGCGCGCGTGGACTCAACAAAGCGGCTTACGCTCGACAGGCTGTCCTGCGGCAGATAAAAGAAGATCTGGCCGACTGAATCGATGAATCCGCCCCGCCTTGATGACGGCGGCCTGGTCATTCGCCCTGGGGAGTTTTTCCCGAGGCGCGGGCTTCCGCGCCTCGGGAAACCCGCCTTTCCTTCCCCTGCTTCAGATTCGCCAGCGACCGCTTCTGAAGCTCCTCCCGTTGAGCGGCGCGGAACTCCTCGGCAAGAGCCGCTCGCTGGTCGGCGGTGTAACTGCGTCAGGCAAGGTTCAGGTCGGTGATGAGGCCGACCAGGGCGACCGCTTCCTGGATCGTCGCTTCACCTCGCTTGACGGCCTCGATCGTTTTGGGGGATTGGTCACGAATACACTCGGTTTCCGAGACGTATCCATGAGAAACCTTCATCATGGCGGCGGCATCGCGACGGGCATCACTTCCCGAGTCACCAATTGGTCGGCTTTCTAGCTGGCATAGATAGGGTATTAGGTCGGCCAGACCTCTTCCAACACTGGGGTAAAGCCTGTCGTTGTGCCGGGACAAGCCCTCATTAAAGAGTCAGAGAGGTGGGTTTTTACGTAAAATATGCTTATTCGATCGATTGTGGTCGTAATTTTGATCGAGAACTTTTATCGTTTAATGCACGCCGACTACCCGTCGTCCCGCGAACGGGCGTCGGCTTGGCGTAGGCCGTCGGCAGTCCCGGGAGACCGGCGGCCTACGCTTCTAATAGATCGGACGTGATCTATCGAACCGGGGGGCCCTGTGGACACGATATCGTTCGACACGGTGGTCTGGACGACAGCCGCGACGATTCCAACTGGCGGTGCCAATCAATTGGCATGCCCCGTCTGCGGAGCCCCGTTGAAGCTCCACCAGCCGGAAGAGAAAGTTCCGAGCCGCCTCCTGGCCAGTTGCACCTGTGAGGAATGCGCCATCTGGCTCGCTCTCGTATTTACGGCCGACTTGAGTCGCGTCTATATGTTCCGCATTCCTTCGACGGCCGAATTCTGGGAGGCCCTCTCGCGTCGAGGGCGTGACGGGAACGCCCCGAACTGACAGTCGACCTGTGCCGTGCTCAGGCGACTAGCGCACGAGAACGCCATCGTTCCCCGGCGAAGGTTCCCGATGGCGTTCTTCGTACGAGCCGAGGGGGCGAGGACAGGCTATTCGTCGTCGCCAATGGTGCCGGCTACGACCCCCGACCGTGATCTCATCCTATCCTGCGGTCGTGGCTTTAAAAATATCGTTGTCGCAAAATTAGGCGTCTTGGGTTAGAGTGGCTTAAGCGCTTGGGACTCTGGGAGGGGACGCTTTGGAAACGGCCGAGCTTCACCATCCGGACAAGCTCGGCCGCTCGCGTCTCACCCTACCCGTTCCATCGCTTCGCGAGCTTTCGCCTGGTCCATCTCCGCATAAATCTCCGTCACTGCGGCCGATGAATGCCCCAGGACGGCGCGGGCGACGTCGAGTCCGAAATCCCTTCGCAGGGCGGTAGCGGCTGAATGCCGCAGCTGGTGGGGATGCCAACCAGGGATTAGGTCGGCCTTCGGATCCTTCTCGCGTCGGACCTCGTTCGCCTTCGCGACGCCGCGGGCGATCGCCTGACGGTAGCTCGTGCGGTTGTATTTCTCGCCCGGCTTCCGTTTCGGCTCCGGTTTGCTCCGGTCGACCTGGGACGGCTGGACCTTTGACTTCCGAGATGTCCTCAGCGCCGCCCTACGCTCCTGGTCGGCCTCCCTGGGTTGGAAGAGGTATTCCGAAGCGTCGGACCGCAGGAACGGCCGTAGGACTTCCTGGGCCCGTCGGCCAATATGGATCGTCCGCTTTCTCCCATGGTGGGCCGTCTTGTGATCGGCGGGTCGGTATTCCCAGACGTTGCCGACCATGACCAGGTCGCAGCCCCTCATCGTGCAGACCTCGCCCGGCCTCGCGCCTGTGAGGCGTTGAAGCTCGATCATCGCGGCGATCTGGCGAGTCACGAAAGGCAGCGTCGCGACGACGTGGGCGTCATCTACGGGCCTGACCGGCTCCGACTCGCGGACGTCGGCCGCGCCCCGTCGAAGCCCCTCGACCGTCCGCAAAGCCTCCCAGGTGGAGGAGGGGATCATCTGTTCGGAAGCCGCCCACTTGAACATCCGGACGACGGCCTGAATCCGATGATTGACCAGGTTCCGGCAGAGGCCGGCGTCGACCATCCCTTTGCGGACCGCCTTCAGCGCGAGTGGGCCGAAGTCGGTCGCCTGGACGTCCCCGTAAGCCGTCCGGACTGGCTTGATGGCGCTTCGGATGTTGGCGGGTTCCCGGGAACGGTATCGGCCGTCCACGTACTGCAGGTAGGCGACCACGATTTCAGCGATCGTGATCGGGTTCGTCGTCGCCAGCCGGCGACCGTTGGCCAGCCATTCGGCGATGACGCGATCGTATTCCGTCCGGCTGGACTGCGAGTTGTGGACGCCCAGATAAATGTCTCGGCCGTCCAGGGTGACGACGGCCTGGCCGCTCGCCTTATGGAGACGGTAGGAGGGCGTACGAGTTGACGGGTTGGGCATGGTCGCGACTCCAAATCCGGTAGTTTACCGTCTTGGGCCGCGCCATCCGCCGAGGATGGGTAAGCTCTAAATCGAGCCTTCGGCAGGGTTTAGGAGAAGCGGGCGAGGGGATTCGAACCCCTGACGTCCAGCTTGGGAAGCTGGCATTCTACCACTGAATTACGCCCGCGGCTGGGGGGAGCGGGTAACGCTCCCCGAGGACTATTGGGGGTTATCTTAGCGGGCCGGGCGAGGGAGGGCAAGGGGGACTTGGATGTGGCTGGGGGGCGAGGGAACTCGAATTGCCGGGGATGGCCGGACGTGGTAAGAGAACGGCCCCTTCGGCGCTCTGGCGGTCGGTTCGCGATCTCGCCACGGCATGGATGCTCGTCGAGGGGGCATCTCTGTCTCGTCTTTGGGCGCGGGTTTTTATGAAGAACTTCGTCCGCCTGGTGAAGAACGCCTGGCCTTATCGCTACCGGTTCGGCGTCTCCGTCGCCTGCGCCCTGATGGTCGCCTTTCTCTCCGTCATGGAGTTGGGCGCCGTCTTGCCTGTGCTCAAAATCCTCATCAACAACGACAACCCCCAGCGCTGGATCTCGACCAAGATCGACTCCATCGCTGAGGCCGTCGAGCACATCGACGCTCGCCGCGAGGAGTTGGCCCGCGTCGAGCGCGCCTTCGCTGACGGCCCTGGGGCCGCTAGTCCGTTCAACGACCGCTTCACCGAGCTTCAAGACCTCAAGGCTCGGCTCTACAGGGAGTTGGAGACGCGCCGGCAGCGTGTCGACCTGCCCGATCAGAATGGGGTCTCCCAGCAGTTCCTTGCCACCGAGGCCGGCGAGATCGAGCGCCTCCAGCGCGAGGAACGCATCGCCGACGTCCGCTGGAAGGAGCTCAGCCAGGGGAGCCAGTGGTATCACAACGGCGACCGCGCCAGCCTGGATCATCGCCTGGCCGACCTCAGCCGAGAACGCGGCAACGAGGTCTGGTATAAGACCCTTTACGACGGCCTCAAGCCGGGCGTCTACAAGTACCTGCCGTCCGACCAGTTCCGTACTCTCGCCCTGGTCATGGGCTGCGTTCTGGTCGGGGTGATGATCAAGGGCCTGTTCGCCTTCGGCCAGGAAGTGCTCGTCGCCGATGTGATGCAGCGCACGCTCTTCGATCTCCGGAATCGGTTCTTCCGCCGGACGATGGCCCTGGACCTGGCCAGCTTTTCGGATCAAGGCTCGTCGGATCTCATGGCCCGCTTCACCAGCGACATGGACTCCTTCGCCCTGGGCCTCAACACAATCCTCAGCAAGCTGATCCGCGAGCCCCTGCGGGCGGTGATCGCCCTCTCGGTCGCCTTCTGGTTCAACTGGCGGCTCACCTGCCTGACCCTCGTCGTCGTGCCGATCTCCGCCTATACGACCTACCGCGTCGGCCGGATGATGAAGCGCGCCGTGCGGCGGTCGCTGGAGAGCATGTCGTCGATCTACAAGATCCTCCAGGAGACCTTCCAGGGGATCCGCGTGGTGAAGTCGTTCGGTATGGAACGCGTCGAGCGCCGGCGGTTCTTCCTGGAGACCAAGAACTTCTACCGCAAGAGCATCCGGGTCGCGATGATCGACTCGATGTCCGACCCCGTGCTGGAGATGCTCACGCTGATCACCGTGGCCATCGCCCTCCTGGCCGGATCCTACCTGGTGCTCAAGCAGTCGATCTTCCTGCAACTCGGCCCGTTCAAGCTGCAACTGGCCTCGCAAGTGATGGCGATCGAGGATCTTCTGACGCTCTACGCGATCATGGCCGGCGTCTCCGACCCGATCCGCAAGCTCTCGAACGTGAACTCGAAGATCCAGCGCGCGGCGGCGGCCTCCGACCGTATCTGCGCCCTGATGGACCGCGAGCCGCAGGTCGTGGAATCGGCCCAGGCGGTCGAGTCGCCCGTCCACCAGCGGACGATCGAGTTCAAGGGGGTTCACTTCTCGTACCCCGGCCGCGAATCGCTCCTGAAGGGGATCGATCTGAAGGTCCGCCACGGCGAGACCGTCGCGCTGGTGGGTCCCAACGGCTGCGGCAAGACGACGCTCATGAGCCTCTTGCCCAGGTTCTGGGACGTCGACGAGGGGACGATCACGATCGACGGCGTGGACGTCCGCGAGATCCGCGGGCGAGGCCTTCGGCGGTTGATCGGCGTGGTGCCCCAGGAGACGATCCTGTTTCAGGACACGATCGCCCGCAACATCGCCTACGGCGACCCCGGCGCCAGCCGCGACCGGATCATCGAGGCCGCCAAGCGGTCGTACGCCCACCAGTTCATCATGACGCTTCCCGAGGGTTACGACACCGTCATCGGCGAGCGCGGCCACGGTCTCTCCGGCGGCCAGCGCCAGCGGATCGCCCTGGCCCGCGCCATGCTTCGGGACCCCTCCATCCTGATCCTCGACGAGGCTACAAGCGCCGTCGACATTCAGGACGAGGCCCTGATCCGAAAGGCCATCGAGGAGTTCTCCCGAAACCGGACCACGTTCCTGATCTCCCACAGCATGGGCTCGATCCAGCTCGCCGACCGCATCGTCCTGATCGACGACGGCCGCGTCGTCGCCATGGGGACCGATCAGGAACTCAAACGGTCCAGCCCCCTCTACCGCCGCCTCCTCGACATCCACTACCAACGCGAAAGCGCCTGAGCAGGCCGACGGCTTCGATTCGGCTTCGTTTGCGACGACGCACGTACGAAGCTGTACGATGCAAGGTCTGACAGTGTATCGTCTTGGGTGTTGAAACGCGGCCTCGGAAATTGGCTTCGCTCGGCCGCTTTCGTCCCCTCTCCCGCCGGGAGAGGGTGGCCCGACGGGCCGGGTGAGGGTCGTCGGTTTGTACCCAGAGCCTGACCCGGCGGCCGGCTGCGTCCGACACGCCCCCCGAACGCCCACGACCCTCACCCGCCGCTGCGCGGCTGCCCTCTCCCGGCGGGAGAGGGGACGAAGGACGCTTCGCGATCGAACCGGCAGTACCGCCCGTCGAATCGGCTTCCTTTGCGCCAACCGACGACCAAGCCCGTTCGACGCAACGTCAGCCGCGACATCGGCTTGGGCGTCGAAATTCGGGCCCGGAAATCGGCTTCGATCGGTCATGTTCGGGGGATTCCCGCCGGGGTTCGCAACCTCGACCAGGCCTCGTCTCTCGCGCGGCCCTCTATCACCACTATGTCGCCGGAACGCCTTTTTGTGCGCGGCGGCCGGAGAATCGCTACGGCTTGTCGAATGGGTAATGGCATGGGGCGGGTCGCGAGACGGTGACCGAACGGTTGGTGGGCGTTGGCTGGGAAGGCTGACAGAACAGCGGCCTCGAATCGAGGCCCGAACTGATGACCCGGGACCATTGGGCGAATACGATCATAAGGCGTAACGGCCGTTCCCTCCTGGAGACGGAAAGCGCCCCCAAGGGCATGACTCTTCGGCCCGACGTGCATCGGCCCACGTCAAGAGCGCCACACCCCTACCAGAGCGTCCTTCCCGTCCCGGCCGGTCAGTGTCCGCGAACGGGACGCAGCGCAGGGGGACGGTCGGGCTCACGCCACTCGCTGGGAGGAGTTGATGTCCACGGCCTCGGACTCAAGAGAACCCATCGAACGACGGATCTACGACCATTGCCTTGGGACGGGCGACCCGAGCGGCCACCTGATCGACCATGGCTCCTTCCCGCCCGGCTGGGTCGGGAAATTCGACGAATTGCTCGCGGAGGCGAAAGCCCGATGGGGCTCCGAGTCGATGGTGCCGAAACCGTTGGTCGCGGCCCTCTTCTTCGCGTCGTTCTTCCCCGAATACCGTTACAGTTACGGGATGGCTCGCGATCATCGCGGTCAGGGGAACGAGCAGACCGAGCGCGACATGACCCACCTGCGCTCTGTGAGCGGCATGTTCCTGTCCGAGGTGGCTCGGCCCATTCCGCCTGACGGGGCGAGGGA
>NZ_JAALCR010000067.1:2500-5961 GCF_011065895.1 Paludisphaera rhizosphaerae
TTCGGGACGACGACGCCGAGACGAACGGGATGGGATTCGACACGAGCCTTTTCCCAGAGGGTTCGATCCGGTCGCCTCGGCGGTCGGTGAGGATTCATGAAGGGGAGGGGCGAGTGGCATACTCCACACACAGTTTCACGCCGCCGCGACGCGAGTCGCTGCGGTGAATTGAGATAGTTACACGAGAGCCTTTGGATCAGAGAGAGCGGGGACGGCCTTCTTCCGCGTCGCGAGACGCCGGAGGGGAAACCGACCCGCAACGCTTGGCGAGGAATCGCGAGGCGGGAATTCGGGCGAGACCGTCGAGTTCGGCCCATGTCCTTCCCAGGACGTGGGGGCCCGATCGGCGTGGTCAAGCCCCCAAGGGCGCGGGGGGGATGCCTAGGCGTCGTCAGAATTCGGGCGTGGAAGGCTGCGATAAGCCCGGGGGAGCTGCATCACGAGCTTCGATCCCGGGATTCCCGAGGTAACCCAGGGAACTGAAACATCTCAGTACCTGGAGGAAAGGAAATCAACCGAGACTCCCTTAGTAGCGGCGAGCGAACGGGGAAGAGCCCAAACCGGACGGGTCACCGTCCGGGGTCGCGGGCCCGGAGCCATGAAGAGATCAGGCGAACCGAAGTCGTCTGGAAAGTCGCGCCAGAGCGGGTGAAAGCCCCGTAGGTGCAGTTTGGTCTCTTCTATCCGGTCGCCCAAGTAGGGTCGGGCACGGGAAACCCGGCCTGAATTCGCGGGGACCATCCCGCAAGGCTAAGTACTCGACGACGACCGATAGCGAACCCAGTAGGGCGACCGAACGGTGGGAAGAACCCCGACGAGGGGAGGACACTGAACCTGAAACCCCGCGCCTACAAGCGGTGGGAGGGCGTTGGCGCAAGCCGGCCTGACCGCGTGCCTTTTGCATAATGATCCGGCGAGTTATCGCGTCCGGCCAGGTTAACCCCTTCAGGGGGGGAGCCGCAGGGAAACCGAGTCTGAACAGGGCGATTCAGTCGGGCGTGATAGACGCGAAACCAGGTGAACTACCCATGGGCAGGTTGAAGCGACCCTAACCGGTCGTGGAGGACCGAACCCACCAGTGTTGAAAAACTGGGGGACGACCCGTGGGGAGGAGTGAAAGTCTAATCAAACCTGGAGATAGCTCGTTCTCTCCGAAATGGCTTTAGGGCCAGCCTCGGGACGTAGTTCATGGGGGTAGAGCGACGGAATCCGGCTGGGGGCCTCCCCGGCTACCCACCGGAACCCAACTCCGAATACCATGAACCGGACCCCGGGAGTCAGAGCGTGGGGGATAAGCTTCACGCTCAAGAGGGGAACAACCCAGACCGCCGACCAAGGCCCCCAAGACGACGCTGAGTGGCAAAGGAAGTGGGATCGCCGTGACAGCCGGGATGTTGGCTTAGAAGCAGCCACCATTTCAAAAGTGCGTAACAGCTTACCGGTCGAGCCATCCCGCGCCGAAAATGACGGGGACTAAGCGTCGCGCCGCAGTCGCGGATTCGCAAGAATGGTAGGAGAGCGTCGACGTCAGCGTCGAAGCGGCACGGGTAACGAGCCGTGGAGCGACGTCGAGTGCGCATGCCGGAACGAGTAACGATAAGACGGGTGGGAAGCCCGTCCGCCGAAAGCACAAGGTTTCCTGGGGAAGGTCAATCCGCCCAGGGTCAGTCGGGTCCTAAGACGAGGCCCAAGGGCGTAGTCGATGGGCAGGCGGTTAATATTCCGCCACCCGACGGGGAGGTTGAACAGGGGAGGACGCCGGAGGATTTTTGGGTCGGGGTGTTAGACGCCCCCGTGCCGCAAGGCCGACAGCATTCGATCTGGAAGCCCAAAAGAATCCGGCCGCGAAAAGCCCCCCTGGGACGAACCGTCGGCCCGTACCGCAATCCGACACAGGTGTGCTAGGTGAGCATCCGAAGGCGTTCGGGAGAACTCTCGTGAAGGAACTCGGCAAAATGGCCCCGTACCCTCGGTATAAGGGGCGCTCCCCGCAAGGGGAGCCGCAGTGAATCGGCTCTAGCGACTGTTTATCAAAAACACAGGACTCTGCCAATTCGCAAGAAGACGTATAGAGTCTGACGCCTGCTCGGTGTCGGTAGGTTGAGGAAGCCAGTCAGCGCAAGCGAAGCCGGCGACCGAAGCCCCGATAAACGGCGGCCGTAACTATGACGGTCCTAAGGTAGCGAAATTCCTTGTCGGGTAAGTTCCGACCTGCATGAATGGCGTAACGACTGGAGCGCTGTCTCCACGAGAGACCCGGTGAAACTGTAGTCGTGGTGAAGATGCCACGTACCCGCGGTTAGACGGAAAGACCCCGTGAACCTTTACTGCAGGTTGGCACTGGTCCAATGCTTATTCTGTGTAGCATAGGTGGGAGGCTTCGACTCGGCGGCGCCAGCCGTCGACGAGCCGCAATGTGAAATACCACCCTGAATGATCGTTGGCCCTCACCGACGCGAAGCCCGCGTCGGGACCGTGCTCATCGGGCAGTTTGACTGGGGCGGTCTCCTCCCAAAGAGTAACGGAGGAGCGCCATGGTGCCCTCGGCCCGGTCGGCAATCGGGCAACGCGAGCGCAAACGTATAAGGGCGCCTGACTGCGAGACCCATGGGTCGAGCAGGGACGAAAGTCGGCGTTAGTGATCCGGCGGTGCTGGATGGAAAGGCCGTCGCTCAACAGATAAAAGGTACTCCGGGGATAACAGGCTGATCTCCCCCGAGCGTCCCTAGCGGCGGGGAGGTTTGGCACCTCGATGTCGGCTCATCGCATCCTGGGGCTGGAGAAGGTCCCAAGGGTTTGGCTGTTCGCCAATGAAAGCGGTACGCGAGCTGGGTTCAGACCGTCGTGAGACAGGTCGGTCCCTATCTGCCGTGGGCGTAGGAGACTTGAGAGGCTTCTCCCCTAGTACGAGAGGATTGGGGAGGACCGACCTCTGGTGTGCCGGCTGTCCTGCTAAGGGCATCGCCGGGTAGCCAGGTCGGGACGGGATAAGCGCTGAAAGCATCTAAGCGCGAAGCCTTCCTCGAGATGAGGTCTCCAGCGGAATTTTCCGCATAGGCTCCTGGAAGACGACCAGGTCGATAGGCCGGAAGTGCAAGGCGGGCGACCGCCTCAGCCGACCGGTCCTAACAGCCGAGCGGCTTGACCACCCCGATCCGTCCCCTACGGGACCGATCGCGGACGGCCCGAGTCCTCCGCTTCCAACGATCCTCGTTTCACACAAGCATTCTCCCGATCCGACGGCTCGTCGTGATCGGAATGAGTGGAGTACGCACCCGAATCCACCGTGTATCGACCACGCCCACCCGGAAACGCGGGGAGCGGAGTTGAACGTCTCCGCCCCTCGATTTCCCGGCGACCATACCCGCGGGGCCACACCCGTTCCCATCCCGAACACGGCCGTTAAGCCCGCAGGGCCCATGATAGTGCTTCAGCGCGAAAGTCGGTCATCGCCGGGATCC
>NZ_JAALCR010000068.1 GCF_011065895.1 Paludisphaera rhizosphaerae
GTCGAGGATCGGCAGGGCCTTGCCGGCGAGGTCGCGGATCGGGAAGAGCGTCAGCCAGCGGCGGGCGACCTCCTCGTCCGACCACCCCCGAACTCGCGGCGAATCGAGCCTCAGCAGCAGGTGGAGGTGGTTGTCCATCACCGCGAAGCCCGCGCAGTCGACGGCGAAGATCCCCACCAGCTCGCGCAACCGCTGAACGATCCAGTCCTTGCGATGCGACGCCCGTCGCCTGAGATGTGAACAGGCCAGGGACGCTCCAAGGGGGTCGTCCCTAGCCTACCGGACTTTACCTGTTGATGACGTCCGTCAAGGTGCCTTGAACCACTTGATCGTCAACTGATTCGACACATCTGCGGGAACGACCGGAGCGAAGGTTGGATCGCCGTTAGCATTCGGCTTGGGAAAACCTTTAAGTCGCATCGCTGTCCGGCCAACGATGACGTCCCGCGGCGGCGATTGTTCGCCAAAGCGGAGACCGAACCGTTCATCAGCAAACAGCTGCGTTACGAGAGAATCGAAGGTCTGTTCGGAGATCACGAATCCTCTCAAGTCTTTGCTATAGGGGACGTTCGTGAGATTGATTGTTCGGACGTTCTTATCCGGGTCTGCGAAGCTCAGGGTGAGGTCGGCCAGAGTCTGGTCCAGGTCGAGACCGCTGTCGAGCCCGATTACCAGTCCGCCAGCGGGTCGACGACTTGGTCCGTCGGCGCGGTCTGCTGCGACGATACCGAGGTTCCCGAGCCTGTAGGCGAGGGCCAACGTTGAGGTCGACCAGGTGAAAGTTGGCGTGGGGGAGGTCGGCTTGGGCTCCTCCTTAGCCGCGGCTTGGCTGCCATCAAGGACAGGGATGTAGAGCGATTGCGACACGCCGTAAGGAGTGGCGATCGAGGCCTCAACGGACTTCAGGCCGTTCCGCACTACGGTCTGGGCGCCGGCCGGAACCTTGACCTGCATCACCTGACGACTGAGTAGCGTAACGTCGTCACCTGTCAGCAGTTTGTTGCCGACGACCACGCTGGTTTGGTTTACGCTGAAATTGTCTCCCACGAGGAAGAGCGATGAGCCGTTGTCGATGCTGACGCCGGGCGAGCCGTACCAGCTTCGTAACTCGGGGGCTAGATCGGTCACGCCGACGTTGAAGAGCTCGAATCCGCCGCTCGTGTTCTCGTAGGGAACCTGGGCGATCATGGACTGCATCGGCAATTCGGCCGCAAGTTGCTTGACGCGGTTGACCAGCAGGGCGACGTCGCCGTCGCGATAAAGCCCGGCGTCGCAGATGCCCTGAGCCAATAGGAATGCTCGCTTGATCGTGCCACTCAACTTTAGGAACGTGACGGGATCGATCTCCGAGTGCTTGGGGCTGTTCAACTTGTACCAGTTCGACCGCGTCTCGAAGGTGACGTAGGGCACGAAGGACGGCATGATCACCAAGGCGACACACTCCCGCTGGCCGGGTTCCAACTCGAGCTGACGACGGTCCTGTTCACGAGTCGGCCCGCCGAGGATGGTGTCGCGCAGGGCGACCAAGTTGTTCTGAGTCGGCGGGGTCTGGTAACGGGGCTGAAATCTCCATCCGAATGTGTCTTCTCCATGCGAGAAGCCAATCTGGGTCCGGTTCAGAGCGATCGTTTCGGCTTGAAGCTCCAGCCGCCTCGCAAATCGCGTCATGCTCCTCGCACTGATGTTCCCGGTCACGAACGCCAGGGAGAGGGCGAACTGCATCTCGCGTGACCGAGTGAGCTGGTCGGCCAGGTTTTGCTCCTGATTGACCGGGTCGAGGGCGAAGACGTGGATCGGGAAGCGGTTTCGCACGTATTCGTTGAACGTGTCTCGGGCCTCGTCGGACGGGCATGGCAGGAAGAACGCCTGGTCGCCGCCGAGGACTGGCGCTCCTCCCTTGGCAGTAGCTGATTCGCGAATGTCCTGGATCAACCGTTCGTTGAGCATCACGCTTTCGACGAGAATCGCCCAGGCCATGGCGGCCGTGGTCGTATACTTGGGACCGTCGATCGGATCGTTCTGAATGCCGGCGTTGGGAAGCGAGGCGAGGAACGAAGAGCGAATGCTACGGAGGCCGACCTCGTCTCTGCTCTGGACCGCGCGAGCTAGGTCGGGTGTCGCGAAGTTCGACCAGAGTTCCGCACTCTCTGGCCGGGACAGCATGTCGTAGGCCGCCGTGACCTGGTCCTGGACGTATCCCGCAACACGATGATACAGAAGCAGAGTCGGATCATCCTTGTTGTCGAGCGGCTTGCGTAGTTGAACGTCGAACGCTTCGAAGGCGACCGGCAGAATAAGTTCTGGACCGTAGACCTCTCCCATCTGGGTCGAAGGGAATGCGTATCTAGCATTTCGAGCTCGTAAACCTGGTACGGAACTCGAACGGCTGCTTACATTGGCCAGCCCCTGCCCTACGGTGTCTCGCATGTTCTGAAGTAGCCGGGTGTCGGCTGCGGCTTGTTGCTCCGCATCGCCTGGGGGCTCTTCCATGCCGGCTGGGGCCTCCGGCGCTAATCCTGATGGCAGGGCCGTCGAAGTCGCGGACGCATTCCAGGAATTCCGCAATGACCTCGCGGCAGCGCGATTGTAGACCGCATCAGACCGACTCGGAGGAATAGTCGATATTGGTTCTGCGAGGGGAGACTCCTGAGAGGCCATCCGCACATTCGAGTCGGAATTTCGAGTGTGACTCGACACGGTCGGAGGGAACGGTCGCGGCGGGGGAATGTAGATAGGATTCTTGACGGTCGAAGCACTGTCCCGCTGGACCGAGTCCTGAAAACGGGAAGTCAATGCCAGTCGCCCGTCGGTCGTCGAACGCCCCCGCGCCTCTTGATCAGGGATTAAATATATTCCTCCCTGACCTGACACGCCCAAGCTTAGAGTCGTTGGAGTAGTCGGAGCCCCGCCGTCAGACACGCCCAAAACAGGCACGGTGCCTCCGGCGGGTTTCGACGCCTCCTTTACGCCTTCCTGCCGGGCTTTTCTCAGGGCTAAGAATCCACTACGAGAGGTTGGCGAGTTGAAAAACTCCGTCAAAGGCGTCGTCAGTTGTTCAACCAGGTCATTGACGACGAGGTTGCGAAAGGTCGTCGGCAACAAGTCGCGACCGAGATAAGGGGTGGCGGTTACGGTGATTTCGGCACCGTAGCCGTGTCGGGTGTGAGTGCCGGGCAGGATCGAGACGGGGAGGCGGACCAGGTGCAGTCCGTAGCCCGGCGAGTCGGCCGTATCGTCCCCTTCGTTGACGCGGCGGATCTCATGGAGGTGGTCCACGTAGCGCTTAAGTTGGTCCAACCGTTCCGCCGGTTCGAGCGACAGATTGATCGAGTCGCCGAAGGTTACATTCGTCGAGGTCGCCACATCACGTCGCTGAATGACGTCGGTATCGTTGAAGTCCTGAATGAGATCCCCGGCCGCGTTTTCGTCCGGCGGATCGATCGTAGGGAGTTCTTCCCCGGCGCCGAGCTGTTCTGGGGTCGGATTCGTCACCCCCGCCGCTCGAAGTGCGGCTCTCCGCCTTGAGATGACCTCACGGCTCGTCGATGCTGACGGCGGTAACATCGTGGCCGGAGTTCCGGAAACGGCGGCCGAGAGGCTCAAGGCCTGGGCGAGGAACGCTTGATCGCTCCGCGAGATCGAGGCTTGAAGAGTATCCGTGAACTTTCCCAGTTCTCCCGACAGGGTTTTCTCAAACTCGTCTCGGTATTTCATCAAGCGAGCTTGGCCCCAGACGTCAGGCTGCTTGGCGACGATTGTCCCGTACCAATCCACATGCTTTTCAAGACAATCGATCTCGCCCGCTAAGGCCTCGGCTGACGCAATCCCTTTGTGTCCATGCCATTTGGCCTTGAGCCGGTCCAACCAGTCCGATGCGACCAGGGCCGGCGGATTGGCTCCGAGCAGCAATCCGAACGCCGAAATCCCGGCGATCCAGCGTCGATTTCTTCGATATGACTCCAGTCGCATTATCGTTCCCTCTCTGTTTTATGGAAGAACCTGCGCTGTCGACCCAAAACGCAAGCTCCGAAGCCTCGCTTCAGGCTATCGACACGAAAGCCGTGCAGAATTGATTTGAAACGATTAAGATGAAAATGCGGGCTCGGTGGCCAGGTCCTAGATCCATTTCAAGAAGGTGTGACCTGGTATCCGGGAAGCGATGCTTGGCTACGGAATTCCTCGGGCGGGAACTCACCGACGAGGCGGCTTTGCGTAGTAGGGCCCTGAATTTAGGGAAAGCTCGCTCGGACGGTCTCGGGGTGAGGGAGGAGGGGGATGGA
This sequence comes from Paludisphaera rhizosphaerae, assembly GCF_011065895.1. Classification (NCBI taxonomy): domain Bacteria; kingdom Pseudomonadati; phylum Planctomycetota; class Planctomycetia; order Isosphaerales; family Isosphaeraceae; genus Paludisphaera; species Paludisphaera rhizosphaerae. The sequence goes on from NZ_JAALCR010000068.1 coordinate 4,281, forward strand.
CAAAAAACAGTAGCCGACCGGTTCGATGGCAATGTGCAGACCCCCCCCTTGGCTCGTTGCATGCGAGGTTGACCAACACCACGAGGTCGCCGGGCCACATGGCTAGGACGAGCTGCTCGAGGATATAGGTGCCGAACAGCTCGCCGCTGATCGCCACGGCAACAATGGCCGGTGATCATGCCGTCAGCCCGCTGGCCGACGACGCATCTGGTAGTCTCTCAATCGCCGTGGGGTAGAGACATGGCTCAGTGGGGCAATGGCGATCGCGTGGCACCATGCTTGGTTGCGAGGGCCATTCTGGTGAAGGAGCCACACAGGTCACGTACCTCATAGTCAGCCTGGTGAAACGGGGCCTTTTTAGCTCGGGCTCGTCAACCTGGTCTGGGGCTGAGGAAGCGACGGAGGATGCTCGCCGGTGGCTAGGGGGGGAACGATCCTGTCATGGGGTCGCGGAGAACCCGAATTGGTGCATCACGCCTCGGCAAGGGGGCGAGTTCGTCCTCACGCGCGCGTTAAGGGTGGGGCTT
>NZ_JAALCR010000069.1 GCF_011065895.1 Paludisphaera rhizosphaerae
GGTCGAAGCGGGCGAGGGGATTCGAACCCCTGACGTCCAGCTTGGGAACGCACCCCCGGGACGACGGGGGCGATGTCGGAAACCCAGCACGTCCAACCCCTTCCGTCGGCGGGTTCGATCCTCGGACTTGAGCGGAGTTTTACAGGTTTGACGACGTCCAGCGAAATCGCCGGGCCGAAGGCGGTGACGGCAGGGCCGGCGAGACCATCGCCCCGCCGGCCCTGCCGACCTCTCGGATCGCGGATTGTCAAAGAACTGGTGGAACCGACCGAGACGTCGATCAGTTCACACTGGGCGCGTCGAGGTACATGGTCACGCTTCCTTCCCGGAGGCTTTCCGACGAGCCCGAGGCCGCTTCGCCTCAGACTTGTCGCCGATCGGCGCGACGGCCAGGTCTTCGGTGTAGAAGCCGCCCCGGGCGTCCGGAGTCAGCGTCACACGCCAGCCGTCGACCTCGACGACGTGCCTCTCCTCGAACCGCTGCCAGGCCGGCCGGCCCGAAGCGATCCGGCATGCCACCAGCAAGGCCCGGCCGACGTCCGTGTACTGGGCCGTCGTCGTGTTGACGTCCAACTGGATCTCCGTCGTCGCCCTCATGGTCCGCTCGGCTTCGACGAAGGCCTCCACGAACAGGCGAAGGGGCAGGGGAACGAAGGCGATTCCGTTGTCAGTTGTAAGGCAAGGGCGTACCATCTCTGTGGATACTCCTGGTGTAGAACCCGGGGGGATCTTTCTGGGCCCGGCCGGATCTTGACCATCCGGCCGGGCCCGCTTTGCTTCGAACGATGATCACCCTAAGCATGGCGTCACAGATTGTCAACAATGTGTGCCATTGTGTGACGATTTGCTTGCGGGGTGTTGCACCTGTTGCTATAGTCTTCGATGTTCGGCAGACAGCCGGTATGCTGGGCGTAACGTACACCCACACCGGAGGATTGCCGTGGCAAAGAAGAAGGCGCCGAAGATGAACGCCGCGCCGGCTCGCTTGAAACCTGTTCGTCTCGATCTCAAGCCGGAAGATTACGAGCGGTTGGAACGGCAGGCAGAAAAGCGGGGTTTGAACAAAGCCTCGTACGCTCGAATGATCGTGCTTGAACGACTCAGCGCCGACGAGCGATTGGAGTCGTGAGTTGAGCCGGCTAGGCCGTTCTGACCTGGAGGCATGAGGCGAAGGGGCCGTCGATAAGTTCATCGTCCTGGTGGAAGCGGACTCGCACGCTGCGAGACCACATCGTCTTCACTGCGAGGTTCTGGGATGTCCTGGCCCTGTTCGGCGGTGGGCTCGCGGTCTTGAGCGTCTTCACCTGCAGCAATGCGCCGATCCGAACGCGATCGGGGACGTCTTCACTCACGCCTTGGTTCGGACGATCGGCGCGTTGACGGCACGGACCATCGCTCTCTTGTTGCGTGTGGTAGCCGATCGCGTCGAACGGCCTGTGTTCAATGAAGACGTGCGGTCAGACTGTGAGAGTGGGTATAGTCACTGCTCTCGCCCTGGAGGAGCCGAAATACCCCCCTCCGGAATCCCGGAGTCTCCGGCCCCGGATTTCCAAGGCTGAGACCTCGCGATAGTCAGTGCATTCAGGACTCGACACTTATTCCTTGCACCGTCTCTCAGAGGGCGGAAGGGAATCTTGACCCGGGCGAGATCCTGTGTACACTTGATCAGAAGCCAAGAAGGCGAGGGGAAGCCTAGCCTCGCAGCAGCCACGAGAGAGCGAGCATGCGCGCATAATCGTATGCGATCTCTTCAAAAATTGACAATCAGAGGCGAATTGTCGGCTATACTTTCCTGGAGTCAGGGTGACTCGTGCATTCCTTCAGGAGCTGATCTGATGGCGGCCGTCGCTTGTGATCCTATTTCGGTTTTCGACAAATCATTCTCAATCTCACTCCAAGCTGCGGCTCTGGAGGTTGTTCGGCAAATGTATCGGGAGGCTCAACCTCTCTCCGAGCAGATTGCCAAAGGCCCGCACGGCAAGGACTTGCTTCCGCACGTTCGTCGCGGAGGAATTCAAACCCGACTAGAGGAGGTCGCCTGCTCTCACGAAGGTGTCCAGGTCCGCACGGAGTTCAACCGGTCGGGAAATGCGCACATCGTCATTGAGGGGCCCAACATCATCTTGACGGAGTCCTTCGCTCGGTCAAAAAGTAAGGTCGTCCGACCAGCCGCGTTCCGGCGGAACGACTCGATGCAGAACTATCCTCTCCTCGAGAATCTCGAACCGCCCGACGACATTACCACCGAAATGAAGTTCAATGCAGTCCTCCTTCACGGCTATGGCGCTCGTGGTGGAATCGATCTTGGATTCGCCTTGATCCGATTCCCAAGCCCAGGGTTCAAGAGCTACCAACCCGAGATGATCAATCTCCTTGAACGATTTCCGGCGGGCGTCCCTATCAGCCAGTCGTACGCCATGGAGGAGATCCCCGATCTTCTCGAGCCCAAGATGCGTTCGGATATACCAGTCAGGAAAGGATCATGAGACCAGGAACCCCCGGATTCTATGGCGGTCGCCTGAAAGAGGCCCGCGAGGCTCGATCTGTCTCGCAAACGGCTCTGGCCGACCTCTTGGGTATCACACGCCAGGCCGTCTCGGGGTACGAAAGCGGTCTACAAACCCCCTCGCCCCAGATAATGCGCCGGATCTCCGAATTGTTGAGGGTCCCGCCTCACTACTTTCTAGCCCCCCCGGCTTCAGAATCATCCGAGGCGGTCTTCTATCGCTCTATGGAGTCGGCCACTAAGGCCGACCGTCTCCGAGCCGAACGCCGGTATGCATGGTTAAGGCGGATCGTCCAATATCTCCGTGGTCTCGTAGCGTTCCCAGAGGTAAATTTCCCGAAGTTGGATCTCCCCAGCGACCCAACTCACCTCACCTCTCAGATGGTCGAGGAGGCCGCGAGAGAGACGCGTAGGTTCTGGCAACTCGGAGATAATCCGATCAGCAATATTGTTTGGCTTATAGAGAACAATGGAGCCGTGATATCTCGCCACAATCTCGAGGCCGACAAGCTGGATGCCTTCTCCCAGTGGTCTCTGGAAGATAACGCGCCTTACTTCGTTTTCGGTGCCGATAAAGGTTCCGGACCTCGGTCACGGTATGACGCTGGCCACGAACTAGGCCATATGATTCTCCATAGAAGCGTGAAGCAACACGATCTTGGACATAAGCCGATTTTCAAGCTGATCGAGCAGCAGGCGAATCTCTTCACGGGTGCCTTTTTACTTCCGGAGTCGATTTTCGCCGGAGACCTCCGGCACGGCGTAACCCTCGACGCTCTCCTCGCTCTTAAGCCAAAATGGAAGGTTTCAATTCAATTTATGATAATGCGATGTGAGACGCTAGGCATTATTTCACGAGAGCAAAAAACAAGGATGTTTATCAACCTCAATGCCCGAGGTTGGCGTCTGAAAGAGCCAAACGACGACCTGATTCCACTGGAATCTCCGAGATTCCTGCGACGCTCGATAGAAATGCTCGTAGATAAGTCCTTCGTAGACCCCATGGAACTACCCTTCTTCGTAGGGCTCGATCCTTCCGATGTCGAGGAATTGGCCGGCCTTCCTTCGGGTTATCTGGGGGGAGCGGCGGGGCAGCCACGAGCACCTATAGGCCAATTTGTTGAGACTCCTCTGGCTGGTGCCGATCGCGACATCAGTCCAAAAATCATTCGATTCCCACGAGCTGAATGACTTCGCTCTGCTCACCCACGTAAACAGCCGGGCCGCCCCATCGAGGTGAAGCCCGGCCGTGGTGGTCGTCGGGTTCAGATCTCGATGAGTTTGGGGCTCGTCGGCATGCCCTCGCGGATCTTGAAGCCCTGCTTGAAGTCCTTCCGAAGCTCCACGAGCTGGTCGGCCGCCTTCTTCGTGTTGACGGCGAGCGTGTCCTTGTCGCCGCCGTACTTCGATCGGAGGATCGTCGAGTAGGCTTCGCGGGAACCGCCCAGAGCGAGGCCGGCGAAGCCCTGGGCCTTCGTCGTCGGCTCACCCAGGCCGAAGGGCTTCCCCAGGCCCGCATCGATCAGGTTGCGGGCGCCCATGACGGTCGCTCCGATGCCGCCGATCGCCCCCAGCCCTCCCATACCCATGAGGGACGGGAATCCTGT
>NZ_JAALCR010000070.1 GCF_011065895.1 Paludisphaera rhizosphaerae
CTGGTGCGATCAGGTGGAAAGCGGAAAGAAGCCGCCCACCACAAGCGAATCGCCCGGAGGGCCGACGAATGTCGAGAACCTTCCGCCAGTAGTCGGGTGGCTCGTCGACTTACAGAAGGAGCGAATCCAGCAACACGCCCATGTCGTGGATGAGTTGGTCAGGATTCTCGCTGGGTGCCGCTGGAGAGACTGGGATGAGCTTTCCCCGGCGCCATCACCGACCCACGAAGGCCCGAAGGAAGCCGCCCCAACGAATTCTCCGCCGACGTCGTCATCGGTCTCCCAGCCCTCCCTCGATGTCGTCCCGACGAGATACGTCGAGCCGAACCCGATCCGTCGGCCCAGCGCGACTCCGGGTCCGATCCTCAACGACTACCCGGGACTGCCGATGATCGTCACACCGATTCCAGGTCCCTGCCCGCCGAACTGATGATCGCCCCCGTCAGGACTGGAGTGGTGCGACGGCCCAACGGTTGATTCGTCTGGCTGAGCGGTCGAATGGCGACCAGCGACCGGGTGTGTGAAAGGAGCCGAATCGAGATGGCTCGAGACCGTCGGAAGCCCTATCGCCGTGGCTTGAAGCCGAGCAAGACGATTCGAGCCTTGATGGAGAACGCGATCCCGGCGGTCAGGCCGCGGGACTCGCAACCCCACTGGACCGGCCGTCGCGCCCGCGTATACCGCCTGACGGCGACCTTGGGCGAGTCCCTGGAATGGCGGCCGGATTATCTGGCCGACATCCTCGGGAGCCGCTCGCCCGAGAACACCCTGTACTTCGTCGACACCGGATTCGTGACGACGCAGATCGATGAGCGGGTCTGGGACGCGATCCTCCGGCGCAAGGTGGTGATCACGCCCCAAATCTGGGGCGAACTCGGCCCATGGCTCGAGTCGCCCAAGGCGAACAAGCAACTTCGAGATCTGATCCGCGACTCGCGCGCGGGACGGACAGCGAACATCGAACATCTCAGCATCGACAAGACCCTGATCGACCACGCCTATGACTACTACCTGGCCCTCCTCAGCAGCCGGAAGAAGCTATGGCGGGAAGTCGCGGACGACTTCGGGGCCGCCAAGGGTCGAGAGCCTACGGAGGAGGAGTTGCTGCGACGGCTGCAGACCCGGGCTGGGGACTATTTCGACATCGCCAAGAAAGGTTGGGAGGACCGGGAGAAGCCGAATCTCTTCGCGGATGAGGAGTTGGTGGTGTCGGCCGTCCTGACCGCCGTCCTGCGCGGCGTCGAGGTGGTCATACTGACCAGGGACAACGACATCCAGAGGCAGCTTACGGAGATGTTCGGCACCCTGAGCGGCCACTACGATTCGATGCTCTACGCCGACTACCTGGACCGGCACCGAGCGGAATACGGCGACCTCCTGATTCCGACCGAGTTGCCCGGCGAAGATCCCAGAGGTCCGTTGGTGACCTCTTCCAAAGAAATGGCGGGCTTCACGTTCAGCCAGTCCGAACTGATGAGTAGCCGCCCCGACTCATTCCTCCCGGCCGTGGTGAATTGCATGTTGTTCGGGGGAAACGACTCTCAAAGGAGGCTTTCCATCCTCTCGGCCTGCGTCGAGACCCGGATGCGTGAACTCCTGAAACTCAAGACTCTTGCGCATCGACCCAACACGGATAAGTTCGGCGATTTCAACTGCCACTTGGCCGGTGCGATGATTCCAGAGTCGCTCACGTTCATCCTCGCGAAAGACGTGTTCAGGGATCTCGACGGAGTGAAGGTGACCGGCGCCGACTACGTGAACGCCACGGGCGCACGCGTCAAGAGCATGCACTTCAGCTACTAGTCTTCTCCCCACCGGGCCACGACCTAACAGGATGGATCACGTTAATCAAATCGCCCGCAGTTCCGCGGCGTAAGGGTCGGTCCGGATCACCCTGGAGCCGGCTGCCGAAGTCGTGAACGACGTTGACGCCGCGGCGGTCCCTGGGGTGGGCGTTGCGGAATCCATGACCGTGACCTCGACCGAGTACGAGGTCGAGGGCGTCAGGCCCGTCAGGTTCAGGACCGGTCCGGTCTCCCCCTCAACGGCGTCCCCGTCGAGGGTCCAGGCGTAGGACAGCGTCCCGACTCCGCCGGTGGGGGTGGCCGTCACGGTCGCGGTTGTGGAAGTGATCGCCGAAGAAGCCAGCGAGACCGAGAGCGGCGTTCCCCCCGACGACAGCGTGGTCGCCGTGACGGCGGGGCTTTCACGGTAGAACCCACCGGAGTCGGTCGCCCTTCTCACATAGGAGTAGGCCGTCGAAGACGTCAGCCCCACGTCGTTCAGATCTTCCGCCGTAGCCCCAATGACCGCGGCACCGTCCCTGAACCACTGGTAGGTATAGGGGCCGTAGCCGCCGTTCGCGGCCGGGGCCGTGAGGCTGGCCGACGTGGAGGTCGTGGAAGAGGTCGTGACCGTCTTGGGGTCGACCAGGCCGGCGAGATCAAGGAGAGCGGCCCTCACGAAGGGGGCGATGTACTCGGCCATCTTGCCGCCGCCGAGTTCGGTGGGGTGGATCGAGTCCTGCCAGGCGTCGGGGTAGGTCGTCCGCGAGCCGACGATCGGCGTCCCCGTCGTGCGGCTGTACTTGCCGACGTAGGACATGACCGAGTCGGTCGGCGGATCCTCGTAGTCGGCCCCGAAGGCGTCGACGGGATGGTCGATGTAGTCGAGCGGGTCGCCGTGGTCCGCGATCTGCCCCGAGTCGCGACGGAGCCAATTGTTGAGGGTCGTTCGGCCTGCCTCGGCCGAGTCGTTGTCGTTGTACGGCGTCGACGTCGACACCATGAGCTTTTCGCCCATCGCCCGGAAGTCGCTGTACGTCGACGTCTTGAAGTGGTCGATGACGTCGAAGCCGTTGTTATGCCCGTGGTGGACGATCTTGAGAATCGGCACGCCGAGCGTCCGCAGAGCGGTAGCCAACTCGGTCATCTCGGGCACCTGCTGGTCTATCGTCGTCGACATCCCACCGGCGATTCCCAGGTTCGCGGCCCCGCCCAGGACGTCAGTCGTATCCGCCGCCAACTGGCTCGGCCACTTGGGAAACTGGGTCGTGCTGTTCCCGACCGCGATCACGAAGGGCTTCAGCCCACTCCCCGCGTCCACGAACGGGCTGTAGACGCCGTACTCGCTGTTGAAATACCGAGAGATCGCGATGCGTTCGCCCCACGTCAAGGCCCGGTCGAAGTAGATCCACTCGGCGAGTTCGTAAGCTCCCGAGCGGCAGAAAATCAGGGGGCGGTCCGACTGTGAGATGGGACCGGCGTTGGTGCTGCACCATGCGGAGAAGTCCTGAGCGTACCGGCCGCCGGCGTAGGGGCTCGACGATGACGAATCCATCACGCCGCAATAAGACTGCCAGCCATCTTCACGGCTGTTGCTGGTCGCCCGGGTCGTGACTCCGGCGAAGTTCTGTACGGGGGGCGTCGACGAATCGAAGCGGCACCAGAAACTCGCCGTGCCGTCCCACCAAGGCTCGACGTTGGCGGAAATCCGGTGGACGCAGAGGATGGACCAGTCGCCGGGCACATCCGCGAAAAAACCATCGGTCTGGGCCGAGCCGCCGCCGAAGACCACGGCCCCCTTGCTGTTGATCGCACTAGCGTTGTACGTGGCCGACCCGGAGACCGTCAGGTCCCAGCCGTTGCCGCTCAAGTCGGGGATGGTCGCTCCGGTGATTGAGCCAGCCGTCAGTCCCGACGAACTCAGCTTATAACGGGCCCGGATGCCTGTGAGCGTCCCGGGGTCGATGATCGGTGGGGCAGGGTTCTGCAACGGCATGGGGATCTCCTCAGAGTAAGTCTTCCCTGAAATACCCCCCTTCGGGGGACGACGCAGGAGGGGAATTCAGTCCATCTCG
>NZ_JAALCR010000071.1 GCF_011065895.1 Paludisphaera rhizosphaerae
GCGCGACCGAAAGCCTGCGATGTGCGCAACTGCGGTTGTGAGAGACAGCCAGAGGTTGAGATCAGACCAGATCGCCCGCCTCGGCAGCATGCTCGGCGATGTATCGATCAACCTCGTTGCGTAGATGCTCGGGCGTCCCGTAGTAGACGAGGCAATCGTACTGATCGTCGAAGTTCATCGCCTCCATCTGCTCGTCCTCGGAGACGTTCGCTTCGAGCGAGTAGACGTACAGCTTATGGGTGAGGGACTTGAGGTCGAAGCCGTCACTGATCGCACGCGCCCGTAGAACCCCCAGCGCGCGATGGGCCGCTGCCGCGAGGTCGGCAGGCCCAGGCATGGGCTTGAGGAGACGGGCCAACTCGTCGGGCGGTTGTCCGCCCGCCGTAGCGACGTCGACGAGTTCGATCGGGGGAGCTGCCAGTTCGGCGATCCTCCTGTCGGCCCACGCCACGACCTCGTCGGGCTTGAAACAGCCCATCAAGAGCGCCAGTCGGAGGGTTTCTGCCTCCTCGCGCAGCGGCGGCATTTCATTACGCCCCGCTTCGGCTTGCTGCCAGGGCCTTCTCGTAATTGCGGCGGAATTGCCACACGGCTTCGAGAAACTCCTCATCGTCGGCGTCCCACAGGCCGCGGCCGTGGAGGTCGGCGCAGAGTTCGCCGACCGCCGACATGAGTTGGCCGGCGCGCATCTCGGGGATGACCTCAGACAATTCCTGGAGAGCGGCAAAGACGTCCGCCCGGGGGCCGTTGTCGTTCATAGTCTCACTCCTCCGCTCACGTCAGCGTCAGCCTACGGGATTGATAGCTGGTTCTAGATCCCGCGCCGATCCCCCCTCATCCGGCCCTTCGGGCCACCTTCCCCCGCGAGGGGGGAAGGCCGTTATGGTCCGGATCGAGCCGATCGCCGGCACCTCACACCAGCGTCAGCAAAACGATCTCCGGCCGGCAGTAGAAGCGGACCGGGGGCCCGCTGGTGCCGACGCCTCGACCGACGTAGACGGGGTATGCGGGGCCCTCGACGAGGCCCTCGGCGTACTTGCGGCCGAAGCGCGAGGGGAGGATGATCGCGCCGACGTTCGGGACGACGACCTGACCGCCGTGGGTGTGGCCGCTGAGCATCAGGGAGATCCGCGGGTCGCGGCAATACTCGGCGAAGTCCGGGTTGTGCGAGAGCACGATCGAGGCGTCGCCTTCGTCGGCGTTTTCGAGGGCCGCGTCGATCGATTGGACGTCGGTCCAGAGGTCTCCCACGCCGCCGATCCGAAGGCGGTCGCCGCCGCGACGGAGCCACCGGCCGGAGTTGTCGATCAACTCCAGCCCGGCGCGGTCCAACTGGGTGTGGCACTCGGGCGTGCTCTCCCCGTTGTCATGGTTCCCCAAAACGGCGAACCGGCCCATCGGGGCCTTCAGCTTCCCCATGACCTCGCAGACCGGCCCGATGAACCGCGGGCTCTTGGAGACGTAGTCGCCCCCCAGCAGCACCAGGTCGGGCTTCAGAGAATTCGTCCAGTCGACCACGTAACGGAGGTAATCCAGGCCGACGTAAGGCCCGTGGTGAAGGTCGCTGAGATAGGCGACCGACAGCCCCCGGAACGAGGCGGGCAAGTTGCGGACGGCGAGCGTCCGGCGCGTCAGGCGGCACCATTTGGCCTCCAGCAAGGGGTACGAAGCCCCCGCCGCCGAGGCCGCCGCTACGCCGATTGCCGCTCGCTTCCAGAAGCGCCGTCGGGAGATGCGTCCCGCCGGGCTCGCGTCCGCTTCGGGGACTTCAACCACGTTCGCCGCCATCGGCTGATCCGCCATGCCTTCGCGCCCTCGACGTTGCATGAAGGGGTCCATCCGCCTCGACGTCCCGGGTATTGTCGCCCCCAGACGACGTTCGGCAAGGGACGTTTCGGAGAGGAGACGTCGCCACAGAGCCTTGAGACTGGGTGACATCCCCCTTACAATCTGAGGATGGAGCGGCTGGACTCCCGATCCGATCGCGACGGAGGTGCGCCTTGGGCCTGAGCACGACGACGACCGCCGAAGCCGAAGCCCCGACGCTCGACGAGGCGACGGCCGCCAAGCGCGACGCGCTGCTGGAAACCCTGCGAGGGTACGGCCGCGTCGCGGTGGCGTATTCCGGCGGGGTCGACAGCGCGGTGGTCGCCAAGGCCGCCCAGGTCGCCCTGGGGGACGCCGCGGTCGCCGTGACGGCCGTCTCCGAAAGCCTGGCCTCCGGCGAGCTCGAGGAAGCCCAGGCCCTCGCCGGCAAGATGGGCATCCGCCACCGGGTGATTCGCACCGAGGAGTTCGCCGACCCGAACTACCTGCGGAACGACTCCGACCGGTGTTATTTCTGCAAGAGCGAACTTTACGGCCGGCTCGCCGATCTGAGGGATCGGCTGGAGGTCGACGCGATCGCTTCAGGCGCGAACCTGGACGACCGCGGCGACCACCGCCCCGGCATGAAGGCGGCCGGCGAGAAGGGCGTCCGTCACCCCTTGCAGGAATGCGGCCTGGGCAAGGCCGACGTCCGGGCGCTGGCTCGTTCGTGGGGCCTGCCGGTCTGGGACAAGCCCGCCGCGCCCTGCCTCTCCAGCCGGATCGCCTACGGCGAGGAAGTCACGCCCGAGCGCGTCCGGATGGTCGACCAGGCGGAATCCTGGCTCCGCGGCCACGGCCTGCGGCTCTTGCGGGTCCGCTACCACAAGGGAGATCTGGCGCGGGTGGAAGTCGCCCCGGAGGAATTCGCCCGGCTGGCGGCCGACCCGGTCCGCTCCGATCTTGTCGCCGCCTTCCGCGGCTTCGGCTTCAAGTTCGTCACCATCGATCTGGAGGGCTTCCGTTCTGGAAGCCTCAACGATCTGATCCCTCCCGAGCGTCTCCTGGCCCCTCGGCCGCGGCGCTAACGGGGGCCGATCGGCGACTCTAGCAGCATCACATTCTCAGACGGCGTCATCTCTTCCAATTCACTTCGCGATGCAGTCGGATTTGATTCGACGGGGTGCGGCCATGGCCCGAGTAACCTGCCGATGCGGCGAGACGATCGACATGGGACGCGACGTCCTGGATCGTGTCGTCTGCCCACGCTGCGGCGTGAAGATCCGCGTGCGACGTTCGGGTAATGGAGCGGTGACCGGCGAAGGGGACGGCCTGATCCGGTTTCACTGCCCTTGCGGGCGTCGGCTGAAGGTTCGGGCGCAGGACCGCCCCGAAGCCGGCCGCTGCCCAGACTGCGGAACCGTCGTCCCGGTGCCGAAGCCGGTTCTGGCGTCGGTCTCAACCCTCTCCAGCCCGCGAACCCCGAGCGTCGGGGTTCGCAACGGCGCGTTCGCCGGCCCGGAGGACGCCCGAACCGAGGAGCTGGACGCCGACGACATCGCCCGCATCCAGCGCTGGGCGGCCCGGTACGGCGTTTACCCCGAGGACGAGGGAAAGACCAGTCAGGTCCCCCCTCCTCGGTCGCCTTCGGAGAGCGGATACACCCCGCCGCCAGCCCTGAAGGTCGAGGCCGGCCTGCGCATCTGCCCCAAGTGCGGCCGCCCCCTGCACATGTCGGCCGTCTCCTGCCGAGCCTGCGGAGCAGCCACGCCCAAGGCGTAAGCGGCGCGACCGGAGTTCAAGCGAGGTACGGAGCTTCCCCAAATTCCCTCTCCCCTCGGGAGAG
>NZ_JAALCR010000072.1 GCF_011065895.1 Paludisphaera rhizosphaerae
TGCGTCGTGCCGAACAGTGCGAGCGTCGGGCACGGGATTCTCACGGTCCCTCGGCCGATCCGGTCAACAGTAGCATCGGTCGTACCGTTCTGGGCCGACAGGCAGAATCCGCGGTCGCCTTCACGGCCGTGGCGCTCGAACCCCTTGATCCACCCGACAAGCTCATCTCGCCAACAAGTCAGGCCGCGAGTGTTGTCCCGGAACAACTCGCCGAGTTTCTCAACCGTGGCATCGACGACTTTGTACCGCTTGGGCCCGCCGGCCTGCTTGGCTTCCAGGCCGGCGATCTTCTTGGCGGCCTCGTTCGCCGCGTGGTAGTCGCTCTTCTTGATCGAGGCGGCCATCAGCTTCTGCTGATTGGCGATCTCGGCCTGGCGGACAGCGACTTTCCAGCCCTCGGAGGCCTGTTGCTGGTCGTAGGCCTTGGCCGCCTCGGATTCAAGGTGATCGAGCGCGTCCAGAGCAGCCTCGGCCATTGGAGTCTTGAGGCAGCCCGAGTCCGCGACGGCCGCGCCCCAGAGGTTGGGTACGACCACCCAGTCGCTCTTCTTTCGCGGCAGGATGACGGCCCCACGGCCGATCACCCCCGAAGCGGCGACCATGAGGGGCGCGGCGACCATTTCGGGGGGAGTTGAAGCACGATCGGCGACGTCCTGAACCCGAGCCCGGAAGGCCGTCGGCAACAGGTTGAGATCGAACGCCGGGACCGCCTCCAGGCCGCCCGCAAACGCGATGGGGGGCAGGCACCAATCGAAGTCGGGATTCTCGGCGGCCTGCTCGGAAGGGAAAACGGAAAACGCGCACGAACTCGACTGGCCAGCGGCCAGGGACTCGTTAGGATACATATAACCTTGATCCCCTAAGCCCGGCGGAGCGCCAACTCCCAGCCGGGCTTTTTCTTTGCCCGCGTCATGCGACCGAGGCTCCTTCGCCTCGGCTCACTCGAGCCTAGCCATGGGCCCGGAAACGTCCTGTTGCAGCGCTGAGAACGCTCAGCTGGCGGCGGCCGCCTGTTGGGCGTCGACGGTGCGAATCGCGTCCCGGACGGCCTGGGAGATCGACGGCCGAGACGGGTAAGAGGCCATGAGTCGCTCGAGGGCCTCGAGGTCTTCGACGAACATCGAGACCCCAACGACGGTGGTCTTGCCCTGACGGCGGCGGGGGCGGTCGGGGGTGGTCGGGTAGGCCGTGATCAAGGGGTTGCTCCTGTTGTGGCTGCGCTGGCGGTCGGCGGGATGCAAGGGGGCTCTCTCCCCCTCAATTCGATTCTTAGCGACTCACAGCCTTTCGAACAGCCCCAGGAGCGGGAATCCGAGAAAATCGAGAAAATTGCCAGCTACAGCGACAAGGATGTGATCCACCCCTATGTGCGGGAAACCGCCATAGTCGAAGGGCGATGCGCTGCACGGAAAGGCGGCTGTCCGCGCTAAGTAGGCGGCATGCGAGCGGAATCACCGCCGAAGTCGTCCCGCGGACCAGGTGTCCAACTTGCGAATCTGGGTGCCGAAGATGGGAAAGCGGCCGGGCCGGAGCTGTCGAACAGGGGGTTTCGTCAGTTTCGTCAGTGTCAGTACGCGGTGGGGGTGAAAATCCACAATCCGCCGTCGGACCATCCGGAGGAGGGGTTTCGTCAGTTTCGTCAGTGTCAGCGTCGTGTGTACGTGAAAATCAGCAATCCGCTGTTAGACCGCCCGGAGGAAGGGTTTCGTCAGTGACCATCCGCCCTCGAGGAAGGTTCTGTCAGTAACCATCCGCCCCTGAGAGGTCATTCCTCCTTCGGAAACCGAGCCTTCCATCCTTCCCAGATACCCAAATCTACCTCTATAAAGTGAATATACTGTATATCTGTCCACTATATATATTTTATATAAGCAATCTAGGAAAGATACGAAGACCGTCTGTTAGGAAAGACTCGATTTTCACGCACACACAACGCTGACACTGACGAAACTGACGAAACCTCCCCGGGGAGGTCGTCCGGTCACTGACAGAACCCCCGGCTGCTGACAGAACCTCCTGGGGGCGGTTGGTCCCTACTGACGAAACCTTCCGACGGCAAGAGGGCGCGCCCGAATGAAACGGGCCCAGACCTCTCGTCAGGTCCGGGCCCTTCGTCTTCGTCGTCGTCTTCGTCGCGGCGGAACTCAGTCGACCCAGGCGGTTGCCATCCGGTAAACCGACCAGTCCGTCGGCTCGAGCCGGAGGACCAAGGCGGCGAACAGGCGGGCCAGCCGGCGGCGGTCCACGACGGGAATGGCCATCCGGCCCCACTTCCTGGTCGACCGGAAGTTGACTCCCTCCTTCGTCGCGATCTGTTTGGCGACTCGTCGGACGTCGTAGTCCTCCAGACGCGACAGCGAGTAGTAGCAGTCGCTGCCGAGGCCCGGCATGGGCAGGACCGACGTCCGGGGCTCGATCGCCTCGGGATCCGCCGGCAGCAGCTGGAAATCGATCCAGCCGTCCGCGACGGCGGCAACGATCGCCTCACGGGCTTCGTTCGGGAGCGCGGCCCAGAACTGCTCGAGGGTCCGCCGAAACGCCGAGAACTGGGCCTGGGTGACTTCGTTGGACCAGGCGGTCAGCGTGCATTCAAGGCCAGGAGTGTCGATCCGGGCTTCGTACTGGACGGCCTCGGCGCGGTTGCTGAGGCCGGAGGTGGGGAAGGGAAGGGTCGAAGGCGATTCGAGGGGGTGGCTCACTGGGGTTAGGCTCAGAGGCCTGCTGTCCTCGGCCCCCGTGGGGGCGTTTGCGTACACGGCCGTGAGTCTACCACCCCGGTTTCGGGTTTCAAGTGGTCACCGGGACGCGCCCTGCTCCCCCTCGACGTCCGAGCGCGTTAGGCTGCGGTTTACGGTTCGCGAT
>NZ_JAALCR010000073.1 GCF_011065895.1 Paludisphaera rhizosphaerae
CGACGGTCCGCTCGCCGGCCTTGCGCAGCAGGGCCTTGAGCTTGGAGAAGGCCCGCTCGAAGAACCTGCCATGATGCCGTCCAAGGATGTGGTGGGGTGGCCCGGCTCGGCGTGAGCCGGGCCTAAAGTCTATCGCTCCGGGCGTGGATTGGGTCGGCATAATTCCGCCAGGCGTCCTTCGTTCGCCCAGGTCCTGGGCAGGGCGTGGAGCTCGCGCAGCCGGGACAGTTCTGACGAGTCGGCCCAGATCACGTGATGGCCCTCCGCATCGAGGCGCGAGGTCAACCACCCGGCACGCAGCCAGCGACGGATCGTGTCCCGCCCGATCCCCAGCCGCTGGGACAGGCCGCCGGGGCGGTATTCATCGTCGCCGAGGCCGGACCGGCTGCCGTGCGGCCGGCGATGGATCAGTCCCAAGCGGCACAGGAGCCTCTGCGTCATCCCCCCGTTGAATCGATCCGCCCGCTTCGCCGGCCGGAAGCCCTCCGCGTTGAGCCGATCGGCGATCTCCGCCGTGCTCCTCCCCTCGGCGCACCAGGCCCGCAGCCGCTCGACCATCTGCGAGTAGCCCGACAGCAGGTCGTAACGCCTCACCGGCCGGGACAGGGTGTGCGACTCGACGGGCCCGCCGGCCCAGTGCAGCTCGACGTCCACCCGCTCGCTGGACTTATCCACGACCACGCTCACCCGCTCGACCAGGAGGCGGGCGATCCGCTGCCTCTCGGCCTGGGTGGTCGTGGCCGACCTCCAGACCGCGGGCAGATCACACACCAGGGAACGGATCGCACGCTCATCCTCCGGCGTGAGCCGGCCGGGGGCCGCCCGCCGCCATCGCTCGTACTCCTCCTCGAGTCGCCTCCGGCCCTTGAGCGATTCCTCCCAGCGACGCTCCAGCTCGCGACCGACCAGGCGATTCTCCGGCTCGCAGGCCTGGTACTGACGGGCCGCCCGGTCGACCTCCTGATCGGCCCGCTCGCGGCGCAGCCGCCAGTGCCCGGCCAGTTCGGCCCGCTCGCGCTCCACGCCGGCCATCGCCGCCAGGCTCGCCTCCAGCGCCGCCGGCTCGACCGCCGCCAGGACCCGGCCGGCTATCAACTCGTCGAGGACCGGGCCCGGGAGGCTCTGGCACAGGGGCTCGCCGGTGCCCGTGGGGCCACGGGTACACGTGTATGAATGAAGGTCCTTCAGCCCCGAATAGAGGACGATCATCCGCCGCCCGCATCGCCCGCACCGCAGCAGCCCGGCGAGCAGCGAGTGCCCCTGCCGCGACGCTCCCGGCCATTCCTTGCGGGCCCGGTTGGCCGCGAGCCGTTCCTGATTGGCTTGGAATCGATCCCAGGAGATGTACGCCGGCAGCCGGTCCCGGATCAGCACCAGGCAGTCCTCCGGCGGGCGCGACCTCCTGCCGGTGGCCCGCCGGCCCGGCAGCTTTCCCTGGGGTCGACCTGCCGGTGGCCGAATCGATACGCCCCGGCGTAGCTCGGGTGGTGCAGCATATTGCAGAGCGTCGTCCGGTTGGGGCGCCGCCATTCGAGCTCGCCGCGGGTCGGCCCGGAACTGGGCCGGATCGGGATGCGGACCGCGTCGCGCACGAGCGAGCGGAGCAGGCCATGCAGGGTCGCCTCGCGATCGAACCGGTCGAAGATCAGCCGGACGGTGGCCTGGACGCGCTCGTCGGGGTCGATGGCCCACTCGCCCGCGGCGGTCCGGATGTAGCCGAGCGGGGGCACACCCATGATCACGCCGCGTCGGGCCTTGTTGACCCGGCCCTGATACATCCGTTCCTTGAGCACATGAAGCTCTGCCTCGCTCATCATGCCGTGCAGCCCGAGCAGGAGCCTGTCGTTGTGGTCGGCCGGGTCGTAGATCGCGTCGGCGTCGGCCAGGAGCACCCGGAAGCGGGCGCAGCGTTCGAGGAGTTGGTGCCAGTCGCGGTTGGACCGGGCCAGCCGGCTCATCTCCAGGCCGAGGATCAGGCCGACGTGGTCCAGCGCGACTTCGGCCAGAAGCCGTTGGAATCCGGGGCGTCCCTCGATCGACAGGCCGCTCCTGCCCAGGTCGTCGTCGATGACGGTGATGCGATCGGCCGCCCAGCCGAGGATCGCGGCCCGGCTGGCCAGGGCGTATTGCCGGGCGGTCGACTCTTGGTGGTCACTGACCTGCTGGGGCGTGGACTGGCGGACGTAGACGAAGGCCGACTTGTCGAGGTGCCAGGGCCTGAGCTTGGGCGAGAGGAGCGGGTCATTCATGACCGGCCTCCTCGCCGCGGGTCGCCGCCAGGAACCTCGCCATGAGCTGTCCGAAGGTCGCGGAGCTGTCTCCGCCGCTCCTCGGGGAGCCGGGCCCAGACCGTGGGCGGGACCGCCGCCGGGCCGTGTGGGTCCGTCAGGGGCGGGGGGGGACGATGCGTCGGGCGGTGTCGGACATGTCATCACTCCGGAGGTCTGGGCCAGGTGCTGCCTGCACCACGCGGCCAACTCAAGCAGCCGGGCGATGTCGATGGTAACCCGCGCCGGTGGACTCGCACCACCTGTCGCTTGAGGTGGAGTCTGTCCGGTCGTTCTCGATCGGGTTCAGGTCGGGGCTGTAGGGGGGCAGGTACAGCA
>NZ_JAALCR010000074.1 GCF_011065895.1 Paludisphaera rhizosphaerae
GGATGTCCACGGCGATCGGGGCGCCCACAAGGGACGCCCCTACGAATTCGGTCGATCGTCTCGTTGATACGTCAGGTGCTCGCCGGTTCCACGGCCGGCGGCACCTCCTGATCGGCGACGCCCGGATCGTCATCTTCTACGACGGCCGGTTCGGGAACCGGAGAGTTCGGCGAGCGGGATGGGAAGTATCGCTCGCGCCACGTCAGCGCCGGCTTCTCGATGAGCCTCCCCATCAGGACTCCGACGCTGATCGCGGCCGTCAGGTAGACGAGGAGTCGGAGATCCGAGGGAAATCCGTCGAACCACCGCTCGGCGGGGCCGCTGTTCATCAGGCTGACGATCTCCATGTGCCAAAGGTAGATCGAATAGCTCCAGAATCCGACCCAGGCCAACACCCGCGCCGGTCGGGTAGCCAATGCCCTGCCCAACAAGCCGTGGCCTGGCTCACTGGAGACGAACGTCAGCAGGATGCAGCCGTAGCCCAGGCTCAGCATCAGGTAGCCGAACGTCTTCACGAAGCCCGAGTCCAGCGGGACGAAGAACATCGGCGCGATCAGCAGCAGGCCGGCAACGCCGACCAGCGGCCGCCATCGGCCGATCGCGGCGAGGAACCCCGGGCGGGTCTGAGCCAGGAAGGCGAGCAGCACCCCGAAGAAGAGGGCGTCGATCCGCTTGTGCGTCACCTGGTAGTCCCACGTCCAGTTCATCGGCTGGTGGAACGACCGCAGGCGGATCGCCAGGCAGACGACCAGCAGGGCGATCGAGACGACCGGCAGGATCGTCCGCCAACGCTTGCCGCTGAAGACCAGCAGCAGCGGCAGGAGCAGGTAGAAATGCTCCTCAACGGCCAGCGTCCAGGTATGCGTCCCCGGTCCAAAAACGAGCGCGGGGGGCTTGCTGAACGAGGCGTAGCTCTGCAGGTAGACGAACTTCTTGGCATGCACCATGAGCGCCGTCAATTGCCCACGCGGCACCGTGCGATCGACGTAGACGAGGGCGGTCAGCACGACCAGATACGCCAGGTAGAGGTAGTAGCTCGGCCAGATCTTCAGGCCGCGGCGAATCCAGAAGCGCTTCAGGTCGATCTCGCCTCGCGCCCGCAACTCGGAGATGAGCAGGCCCCCGACCAGGAAGCCCGAGAGCACGAAGAACAGGTCGACCCCCGACCAGTATCCGACCTCGAAGGGCGCGACGAGCGACCGGATCAGGCTGAACGATTTCGTCCCATCGTGGGGAACGTGGTTCAGCATGACCATCAGCACCGCGATCCCGCGCAAGACGTCCAGTTGGATGAGTCGGCGTCCCTGGGGCCGGGCGGGCTCGTTCATGCTCGTCGTCGCGATGATCCACCTCGAGGAAACGAAGGCAGGCAACGACCCACCGCGAACCGTTCAGCCTGACGGCCGGGCGCGGACCCAGGACGTGTTCGAAGGAGAGAGACTCATGGTACCGCGACGATCCCAGGGAATGTAGCTACGAAGGTCGACCCCGTCGCGCCTTCCCCAACAAGTCGCAAAGTCTCCGAACAGGAAAGGGCGTCCGGGGCCATAGTCCATGTAGACTGCCCCCCTGCGCACCCACCGAGGAGACTCCCGCCATGCCCCCCACCGAGGCTCAAATCCGCGCCAATCGTGAGAACGCACAGAAGTCCACCGGGCCCAAATCCGAGGCCGGCAAGGCGAAGGCTCGGATGAACGCGTTGAAGCATGGGATGCGGTCGAAATCGCCCGTCGTCCTGCCGCAGGAGGATCCGGCGGAGTTGGAGGCCAGAATTCGCGGCTGGATTGAGGAGTGGCAGCCGGCGAACGTGATCGAGCAGGCCTTGGTCGAACGGGCGGCGAAGGCTTCGTGGGCGCTGGAGCGGGCGGAGCGGTTCGAGGCGGCGTTGATTGCGCGGCAGGTGCGCAAGGCCATGTTGCGGTCGCGGGCTCGGGTGAAAGCGAAGGTCGGGCTGCTGGGGCGGAGGCTGTTCGCGACGGGGAATCGTGGGCCGCTGGAGGGGGTGAACGACGACCCGGCGGCCTTCGCGGCGGCGCTGGAGGATTCGCCGGAGGGCGTGCGGTGGTTGCTCGAACGTTGGGGGGAGATGCGCGATCTTATCGACGGCGATCACACCTGGACGTATACCGATCAATTCATGTTCGTCCGGCTGCTGGGTAAGCATCCGTTCGACGCGGTGGTCGACCGCGAGTTGAACGCGATCTTCCTGGCGTGGGAGGCGTTGGAAGAAGGCCGGGGCGTGGAGTTCTGGGGGCACTTGCATCTCGGGTCGTCGAGG
>NZ_JAALCR010000075.1 GCF_011065895.1 Paludisphaera rhizosphaerae
GGCGAACTGGGCCGCGCCGATGGCGGTTGGCATCGGTTGCAGCTTCGTCGCCATTCGGGGCGGCAGAGTGGGAACGACGAGCGGTTTGCTGGCCAGGGCCTGGCGTGTCTTCTCCGACTCGGCTCGGATCTCCTCGAAGGCCTTCTTGACGCGTTCGGAGAAGCTCGGACCGATGAGCGCCTCCTGGAGCTTGCCGGCTTCGTCGTTCGCAAGTCGGTCCAGGTCCTCGCTCCAGATCTTGAAGAAGCTGCCGTCGCCGAAGATCGCCCCCAGGACGCCGGCCCCCTGGCCGACGCCCCAGGTGGTCTTGGACTGCATGTCCTTGAACAGGACGTCGAGGCCTTCCACCGAGTCGCCGACCAGGCCGATCGCCTCGGCCAGGCCGCCCATGCCGGTCGTCGCGACGCCCAGGCCTGAGGTCAGCTCGGTCAGCCAGGTCGTCGCCGAGACCTCGTTGTCCTGCCACAGCTTCTGCATGACCTGCAGGCCGTCGGACATCTGGCCGAAGAACGAGGCGAGCTTGGGGGCGACCAGGTCGCCGACGGTGATGGAGAAGTTCTCCCAGGCGCCATCCAGGGAGGCGAACTTGGCCGCCGACCCGTCGAATTCGCGAGCCGCCGTCCCCATCGCGAACGCCGCCTTGTCGACGAAGAAACCGTAGCGAGCGAGGACTTTCTCCTGAGCCGTCAGCTCGCGGCCGAGGCCGCCGAGACCCATCTCAAGAGCCTTGGCCTTGATGGCGGCCTCGTCGAAGTTGATGCCGAGCGCCCTCAGAGGCTCCTGTTCGCCGGACAGGCCCGACAGGAACTTATCCTTGACGACGTCGAAATCGAGGTCCTTCAAGGCCGCGTACTCTGTGACGATCTTCGAGATCCCCTCGGTCATCGCCTGGAGGTCGCCCCCCTTGAAGCCGACTCCCTGGAAGATCGACCCGATCTGGTTCTGAGACTCCAGCATCGAGTTGAGGCCGAGCTTGTACCCCATGGCCATGTCGCGAGAGAACTTCTCGACCTCGTCGGCCTGGTCGCCGAAGACGATCGAGAGCGAGTTCACGGATTCCTGGGCGTGTGCGGCCGCCTTCGCCATGCCGTAGAGGTCGCCGGCCACCTTGTACACGCCGACCCCGACGATCGCCCCCTTGAGCATGCCTCCCAGCTTGTTGACGCCGCCGAGGCTCGCCCGCAACATGCTCCCCATTCGGTCGATGTCGCCGGCGAGGGTGCGGACCTCGGTCTGGACGTGCGACAGCCCCTTATCGAACTGGGTCGCGTCGAGGCCCATGCCGACGCTGATCTGACCGAGACTCGCCATGGTCGATCTCCTCTCAGAAGTTCCGGTGTTCCAGCTGTCGAATCCGCTCGGGTTCGAGTCCTTTCAGCCGCCGCTTGACCGTCGCCAGGGACAGGCCCAGGATGCGGCCGGCGGCCCACTGGGGAACGCCCTGGCTCGTCAGGCGAACCAGGAGCATCGCCTGCGAGGACTCGATCCGCTCGGGCGTCCACTTCTCCTGAGTCCTCTTGCGCCTCAGCAGCGCCGTCCGTTGATGATCGCCCCATGCCTCCGCGTCGCTCATCGTCGGGCCTCCTTCCGGGCCTTCGCCCTCCGCTCGCGCCGCGTCTCGTCCTTCTTCGGCTCCGGCGCCTTCGGCTCCGGTTCCTTCGGTTCGGGCTTCGGCGTCGTCCGAGGGTCAATCTTCAGCTCGGGGAGGTCGTCGAGGCCCGACGCGTGGCAGATCGGGCAGTAGGCCGCGCGGCCGGCTGGGATTGACCTCGCGTGGACGCATCGGCTCGAGGGCGTGAACTGGCCGATCGGAAACAGGACCTCGACCACCGGATTCCAGGGCGCCAGGTCCAGGCCGCCCCGGCCAAGCCGCTCGCAGACCTCTAGGACGCCCGCGTAGACGCTCCGGACGCCCACGCCGGCCGCCAGGGCGATCCGATCGACGGGCCAGCCCTCACGGACCATCAGCCGCAGCCAGTGCCGCTTCTCGGCCTGGCTGACGCCGTCCTCGACCTGGTCGGCCGACTGGTGGAGTTTCAGCGTCGAGGCCGGCTCGGTCTCGGCCGG
>NZ_JAALCR010000076.1 GCF_011065895.1 Paludisphaera rhizosphaerae
TTCCACGAGCGCGATCAGGATGCGGACGGTCGATCCGCTCGCGAGGAACCTCGCCGAATCAGCCGCCCTGCGGATCATCTGGTCATAGCGCGGCGGCTGGGGGGACGACTTGGTCGACGTCACGACGACCTCCGAGGGGCGTTCGACGCCAAGTGTCGAGTCGCGCGCCACAACTCGGCCCCATAGGGGGTGATCGAGTAGATGTACTTCCGGCCGTACCGCCCGCCGCTGGGCACGGTGACGAAGTCGACGACCCCGGCGGCGTGGAGCCGGGCGAGCTTCGACGGCACGTTGGAAGCAAGGAATCCGGCTTCGTCCGCAATCCGCACCGCCGTCGCCGGGCCGCGGGACAGCACGGCCAGCACGCCGGCGCTACCGGCGATCAGTCTCGCGGTGGAAACGGCGTTCGCCAGGTCGCCGCGCTGGACGGTCGCGGTCTCGATGTGCATCCCAGGGGGCTCCGTTCAGAGGGGAGATCTCGCGCCCCGGCAGAAGGCGCGAGACAGGGACGTCAGGACTTTGAGGTTCGCGCCGCCTTGCGTAGGGCCGCATGGCGGATGACCGATTCGCCTACGATCTCGGCCGTCCCCCGATCGGCCAACATGCCGGCCACGGCGAGGGGGACGAAGACCTCCATGCCCTCGAACGTCCGGATCGTTCGATTCCCCATGGGAACCCTGAAACCGTCGGACCGCGTGATGCGGACCTTGATCTGTTGAACGAGATTCATATCGTGATGTCCTGCTGGGTTACATGTCGGGTGGTGAACTGCGTCGACGCCTCACGACGTCGGCGGCAGCACGGCGTAGATCTCCACCGATCCAGCCATTTCCAGCGCGTGGTCCAGGTCGGCGACGGGCGTCTGGAAGCTCGCTCCGTCCGCAAGTGCGGCGACCGGAGCCGTCCTGTTGATCGCTCCCCTGGCGGTCACTTCATTCACCGTGACGGCCTCGCCGGCCGAGCAAACGCGATTGCCGACGATGACGTCCTTCGCCAGGGCGACGACTTGGGTGGAAGGGGACTGCAGCAAGACCGGCCCGTTGTTCGCGCTCATTGCGTGTTCCTTTCGAGGGATGGGACAACCGGCCGACGCTCGACCGGCTGCAACGAATTCGGGGAGCCGTGCTCAGACGCTCGGGAGGCCGTCCCTCGCCAATTCAGCGGCGGCTTCCTTCAGTTGCCGCTGAGGCATCGAAAACCGCTCCCCAGGCGCGATGATGAACCCGGGATCGATTCCCGGCCGTTGCATGAGCACGAAGACCACGTCTTCGGGGACGCGGTAGATCTGTCCCTCTATGAGGACGGCGTTCGAAATCTGGACGTGGTCGCGAACCGCCTTGACCCCGATCTTGGGGATCTCGCAATTCGGGGCAGGGGCCCTGTAGCGGCCCCTGACGCCGGCGTCCAGGCATCGAACGGCCGACCGGCTCAAGATCGAGGCGTCCCGCCTGAGGACGCCGCTCAGCATTCCATCGACGGCGTCGACTTCACGAACGTCGAGAGTCTCGCCGGCCGCGACCCGGACGCCCCCGACGCGACCGTCGCGAGCCCCTTTGACCCTGACCATCGGTCCCATGAAGGCCGTGCCGGCGTCCGACCTGGTTGACCTCGAGGCCTTCTCACGAGGGAACAGGTCGTCGACGTCGCCGACGTATCGCGCCATCTCGCTGTCGGCGTCGTCCGCGTAAGATGCCGCTTTGAGATCCTTGTCAGGCGTCTCGAATCGACAATCGGGGGCGAGCCTCGCCACAGGTTGCTCGCGGCAAACGACCCTGTATGCGACGGCCTCGGAAACCTCGACGACGTCGCCTTCGCGACAGACGCGACGTCCGATGATGGCGTCGTCCGCAAGTGCGACGACCTTGACGACCCGAGAATCCTTCGACAAAAGCTTCATTCGATCGACCCTTTCGATTTGGAGATCGAGGCCTGACGATGCGGTGGATTTAAGAGGTGACGATATCCTTGATGACGCCGAACGCTGCGGGCTGGAGGATCGCGACGTCCACGTCCTGGAACGCGCTGACG
>NZ_JAALCR010000077.1 GCF_011065895.1 Paludisphaera rhizosphaerae
GGTCAACGTGTTCCAGGACGTGGACGTCGCGATCCTCCAGCCCGCGGCGTTCGGCGTCATCAAGGACATCGTCACCGCCTAAAAACCCGGATCGTCAGGCCTCCATCTCCAAATCGAAAGGGTCGATCGAATGAAGCTGTTGTCGAAGGATTCTCGGGTTGTCAAGGTCGTCGCCCTGGCGGATGACGTCATCATCGGACGTCGCGTCTGTCGCGAAGGCGACGTCGTCGAGGTTTCCGAGGCCGTCGCCTACAGGGTCGTCTGCCGCGAGCAACCTGTCGCGAGGCTCGCCCCCGATTGTCGATTCGAGACGCCTGACAAGGATCTCAAAGCGGCATCTTACGCGGACGACGCCGACAGCGAGACGGCGCGATACGTCGGCGACGTCGACGACCTGTTCCCTCGTGAGAAGGCCTCGAGGTCGACCAGGTCGGACGCCGGCACGGCCTTCATGGGGCCGATGGTTAAGGTCAAGGGGGCTCGCGACGGTCGCGTCGGGGGCGTCCGGGTCGCGGCCGGCGAGACTCTCGACGTTCGTGAAGTCGACGCCGTCGATGGAATGCTGAGCGGGGTCCTCAGGCGAGACGCCTCGATCTTGAGCCGGTCGGCCGTCCGATGCCTGGACGCCGGCGTCAGGGGCCGCTACAGGGCCCCTGCCCCGAATTGCGAGATCCCCAAGATCGGGGTCAAGGCGGTTCGCGACCACGTCCAGATTTCGAACGCCGTCCTCATGGAGGGACAGATCTACCGCGTCCCCGAAGACGTGGTCTTCGTGCTCATGCAACGGCCGGGAATCGATCCCGGCTTCATCATCGCGGCTGGGGAGCGATTCTCGATGCCTCAGCGGCAGCTGAAAGAAGCCGCGGCCGAACTGGCGAGGGACGGCCTCCCGAGCGTCTGAGCACGGCTCCCCGAATTCGTTGGAGCCGGTCGAGCGTCGGCCGGTTGTCTCATCCCTCGAAAGGAACACGCAATGAGCGCGAACAACGGCCCGGTGTTGCTCCAGACCCCTTCCATCCAGGTCGTCGCCCTGGCCAAGGACGTCATCGTCGGCAATCGCGTCTGCTCGGCCGGCGAGGTCGTCACGGTGAATGAAGTGACCGCCAGGGGGGCGATCAACAGGACGGCTCCGGTCGCCGCACTTGCGGAAGGAGCGAGCTTCCAGACGCCCGTCGCCGACCTGGACCACGCGCTGGAAATGGCTGGATCGGCCGAAATCTACGCCGTGTTGCCGCCGACGTCGTGAGGCGTCGACGTAACTCGTCGTCCGAGCTGTTAACCAACAGGACATCACGATATGAATCTCGTTCAACAGATCAAGGTCCGCATCACGCGGTCCGACGGCTTCAGGGTTCCCATGGGGAATCGAACGATCCGGACGTTCGAGGGCATGGAAGTCTTCGTCCCCCTCGCCGTGGCCGGCATGCTGGCCGAACGGGGGACGGCCGAAATCGTAGGCGAATCGGTCATCCGCCATGCGGCCCTACGCAAGGCGGCGCGGCCCTCGAAGTCCTGACGCCTCCGTCTCGCGCCTTCTGCCGGGGCGCGAGACCTCCCCTCTGAACGGAGCCCTCTGGGATGCACATCGAGACCGCGACCGTCCAGCGCGGCGACCTGGCGAACGCCGTTTCCACCGCGAGACTGATCGCCGGCAGCGCCGGTGTGCTGGCCGTGCTGTCCCGCGGTCCGGCGACGGCGGTGCGGATTGCAGACGAAGCCGGGTTCCTCGCCTCCAACGTGCCGTCGAAGCTCGCCCGGCTCCACGCCGCCGGGGTCGTCGACTTCGTCACCGTGCCCAGCGGCGGGCGGTACGGCCGAAAGTACGTCTACAGCCTCACTCCTTACGGGGCCGAGTTGTGGCGGACGACTCGGCACCTCGCGTCGAACGCCCCTCGGAGGTCGTCATGACGTCGACCAGGTCGACCGCCAAGCCGCCGCGGCATGACCAGATGATCCGCAGGGCGGCCGATTCGGCGAGGTTCCTCGCGAGCGGATCGACCGTCCGCATCCTGATCGCGCTCGTGGAC
>NZ_JAALCR010000078.1 GCF_011065895.1 Paludisphaera rhizosphaerae
CCCTGCTCGGCGGCCCTCAGGGCTTTTTTTTCTAGGACGGCAAAGCTTGTTTGATGAGGGAATCCTCAAGCGACGCCAGGTAGGCCTCGGGGTCGCTTCGGAAGCGGCGGCCGAGCGTTCGCACCGCCCGTCGCCGGTCCAGCGAGCCCCTCAGGTCGCGCCACCTCTTCAGGTCGTTGGGGACCAGTTCCGTCGCGCCGACCTGGCGGAGTCGGGTCGCCGCCGCGGCCACCAGCCGCACCGACCCGCGCACCACCGTCCCGGGGCAGGCCACCTTCCGGCCGCTGCAACGCCGCTCGTGGTAGCGATACGAGCCGAAGAACTGCTCCAGGTCGTTGTTCGTCCGCGGCAGGTCCGCCACGTCGTAGCAGCCGAACAGCCCGGGGCGGTAGCTCCGCGTCACCTTGCGGAAGTGGTCGAACGCCCCGGCCAGCGAGCCCAGGGCCTCGCGATGCCGGGCCGATGCGGCGACCGTCGCGTCGAACCGCGTCCGGACCGCCGCGGCGTCGCGCCCCGCCCGGTCGGCCAGGACCGCGGCCAGTCGCCGCACCCAGCCGAAGGCGGCGCGGACCTCCGGCCACGACGCCTCGGTCGCGTCCAGGCCCTTGCCCAGGATCGCCCTCAGCCGCGTCAGCTCCCTCGGGAGCCCCTTTTCCCGCCGGCCCGGTCCAGGCTCGCGACGACCTTGGCCAGTCGGTCGCGGAGCTTCAGCCCCGACGCCTCCAGCGGCGGCCGGCCGTCGTCGGTCAGGGCCGACCGCACCGCGGCGCAGTAGCCCCGGACCGCCTCGGCCTCGGCGTCGTCGCGGCCCTCGACCTCCCGCTCGATCGGGCGGATGCCTCGGACCTTCTTCTTCAGCGCGACCTTGGCGTGGCGGTCGGCCTCGTAGATCGGCAGGGCCACCTCGCGCAGGTCGTGGAAGTGGCAGAGCTGGTGGTGGACGCCGTCGAGGGCTTCGGCCACGGCCTTGCGGATCGACGTCTGACTGTCGGAGACCACCGCAGCGATCGGACTTCGCCCAGGGCTCCCTTCACCTCGGTCATCAGCTTCGCCAGGTCGGCCGGCGTCCAGGACAGCTGGCTCGGGGCCAGGAGGACTTCGCTGCTGAGCACGTCGCGGATCAACCAGAGGACCTCGTGGCCGACGTCGGGCTGCAGGCCGTCGATCACCAGGATCACCCGCCCGGCCTCGGCCGTGATCCGCCGGAGGCGGCTGACATCCGAGGGGGCAGGGCCAGCAGCTCGTCGTAGCAGTTCAGCAGGTTGCCGACGCTCCGCACGCAGATCGGCACGCCGCGGCGGGCCAACTCGGCGTGGATCTCGGGGATGCTGCGGTGCTCGGCATGCCGCAGGCGGCCGACCGCGGCGATGACGTCGAGGCCGAATTCGTGCTGCGGCAGGGCGTAGCGGCCCTCCTGCTCGGGGCGGAGGCAGGCCTTGTATCGCCGACAGCCGGGGTCGCGGCAGCTGCGGATCTGGAGCCGGAGCAACACAGAGCCGTCGAGGGTGACGACGGTCCGGCGGGCGGTGGCGGCCGACCACAGCGGCCCCCCGCAGCCGGGGCAGGTGCGGGCCTCGGCCTTCAGCTCGATGGTGCGATCGGCCGGCGGCCGGGCGGTCCTTCGCGGCATGGGACATCTCCTCGGGGCGTCGCTCGCCCCCAGGAGTAACAGATTCGCCAACCGATATCAAACAGGCTTTGCCGGCCTAGTTTTTTTCACGGTCAGGCCCAGGGCGTCGATCGCCCGCCAGAGCGTGGAGATCCCCAGGTCCAGGCCGAGGCGGCGGCGGTGCTCCTCCAGGGTGGCGTCGGGGGCCTCGCGCACCGAGGCGCGGATGGCCTCGGCGTGCCCGGCCCACTTCGGCGCCGGGCCGTATCGCTGGGCCCGCGGGGCG
>NZ_JAALCR010000079.1 GCF_011065895.1 Paludisphaera rhizosphaerae
ATGGTGTCGAGAGAACGGACGCGAGCCCAAAGACTCGGCATGGTTCGGTCAGAAGCTGAAGACCGCCTACCCCTACGTGAAGACTTCGCAGCGAAGGTCGCCCGGGGGCGATGAACATCGGACGTCCCGAGAGCGCTACTACACGAACGTCCGCTTGCTCTAGCTTGCCCCCATGTCACAGGGTGGAACAGGAATGTCACGGGCTATATGGGTCAACCCTGTGACGCTGCATATCCACTCTGGATAACAAGTTACGTTACCAGAAAGCCGTCTGTCACAGGGTGTCACAGGGTTTTACGCATAAAACAGACTAGAAGAGTTAAAGAGCCATAGAGGGCATAGGTGCATATAGGCTAAGGAGAGCATAGAGAGAGAATAGAGTTTGCCCCCCCCTGTGACGCCAGTGCCAACAATGCAACCCGTTGGCATCAAGTCTATTACGTCGAAAAACAGCCTGTGCGACCCCTTGTGACAGCCTGTGACATCCTCTCACCGCATTCCCCCGCCGTACGCTTGCAGCGATTATGCGGACGACGTTTCGTTTCACGCAGGCTTTCGCGTGGAACATCGAACCGGGCGTGTCAGTATTGCGTAGCTAGATAATCAAAAAGAGGATGTGAGCACGTCTACGACTGCCGATCGTTGGAAGGGGGCATAGGTGCAGACCGGGTAGGGGTCTCTTTTGCTACAGCCTTGAAGGCGTCTCACCGGGCCTACCCCCGCGCGTGTGAAATGCCGAGTTTTTTTTCGACCAGTAGGTGCACCCAACTGGTCAGCCCAGGATCGCCGGCCCGAGGGGTCGGCGTGGTTCGATAGACAGGAAGGAAAACGCGATGAATTCAGCGTTCCTGATAAACGACAGCCTGAGTTTAGACCCCCTGCCCCACAAGGACCCGAGGAACACGCGAGGTAGGCACTCCTACTCGTTCCTCAGGGCCTTGGCGGGCGTGGCGAACCCGTTCGGCGATCGTCGGGGCGATTGGGACGTCCAGCCCCGCGGCCTGGAGGGCGAGGTCGACCAGGAGCTTCGCAAGCGGTATCCGCACATGAAACCCCGGGGCTTCCTCACCCCGTCGTCGAGCGACGACGCCGAAGAGGTCCGCGCCCTGACGTCTTCGACCGGGTCGGGGGCGATCGGCGACGTCGTCGTCATCCCCGTCGTCGAGGCCCTGAGGGCAAAGACGGCCCTGGGGGCGATGGGCGCCCAGATCAGGCGGCTCCCCGTCGACAGTCGGGGCGTCGGCTGCATCCCCCGCCTGAAGTCGACGGCGTCGGTCGGGTGGCTCGTCGAGGGTGCCGATGCTCCCGAGTCCTCCCCCCAGTACGACGGCCTTGAACTGACCCCGAAGACGGCCGCCGCGACGGTGCCCGTCTCGCGGACCATGCTGCGGTCCGCTTACACCGCCGACTTCGAAAAGATGGTCGCCGACGACGTCGCCACGGGGATTGCGGTCGAGGTCGACCGGATCGCGATCGCCGGGACGGCCGGGGGTGTCCTCCCTGTTGGACTGCTCAACGTCCCCGGGACCAAGTCCGTCGAGCTTGGCGTCAACGGCGGGGCCCCGACCCGCGACGCCCTGGTCGAGCTTGAACGCCTGGTCGGGGTCGCGAACGGCGACGCCGGGGCCGATGCTCGCCTGGGCTGGATCGCTTCAGCCAACGCCCGCGCCCGGCTCCGCAGGCTGGACGGCTCGACGGCCGGTTCGGGGGCCTGGGTCTGGA
>NZ_JAALCR010000080.1 GCF_011065895.1 Paludisphaera rhizosphaerae
CCCAGACCCAGGCCCCCGAACCGGCCGTCGAGCCGTCCAGCTTGCGGAGCCGGGCGCGGGCGTTGGATGAAGCGATCCAGCCCAGGCGAGCATCGGCCCCGGCGTCTCCGTTCGCGACCCCGACAAGCCGCTCAAGCTCGACCAGGGCGTCGCGGGTCGGGGTCCCGCCGTTGACGCCAAGCTCGACGGACTTGGTCCCGGGGACGTTGAGCAGTCCAACAGGGAGGACGCCCCCGGCCGTCCCGGCGATCGCGATCCTATCGACCTCGACCGCAATCCCCGTGGCGACGTCGTCGGCGACCATCTGTTCGAAGTCGGCGGTGTAAGCGGACCGCAGCATGGTCCGCGAAACGGGCACCGTCGCGGCGGCCGTCTTCGGGGTCAGTTCAAGGCCGTCGTACTGGGGGGAGGACTCGGGAGCATCGGCGCCCTCGACGAGCCACCCGACCGACGCCGTCGACTTCAGGCGGGGGATCCAGCCGACGCCCCGACTGTCGACGGGGAGCCGCCTGACCTGGGCGCCCATCGCCCCCAGGGCCGTCTTGGACCTCAAGGCCTCGACGACGGGGATGACCACGACGTCGCCGATCGCCCCCGACCCGGTCGAAGACGTGAGGGCGCGGACCTCTTCGGCGTCGTCGAAGCTCGACGGAGCGAGGAAGCCCCGGGGCCTCATGTGCGGATACCGCTTGCGAAGCTCCTGGTCGACCTCGCCTTCCAGGCCGCGGGGCTGGACGTCCCAATCGCCCCGACGATCGCCGAACGGGTTCGCCACGCCTGCCAAGGCCCTCAGGAACGAGTAGGCGTGCCGCCCTCGCGTGTTCCTCGGATCCTTGTGGGGCAGGGGGTCTAAACTCACGCTGTCGCTTATCAGAAACGCTGAATTCATCGCGTTTTCCTTCCTGTTTATCGAACCACGCCGACCCCTCGGGCCGGCGATCTGGGCTGACCAGTTGGGGGGCACCTACTGGTCGGCGAAAAAACTCGGCATTTCACACGCGCGGGGGAAGGCCCGGTGAGACGCCTTCAAGGCTGTAGCAAAAAGACCCCCTACCCGGTCTCCACCTATGCCACCCTTTCAACGATCGGCAGTCGTAGACGTGCTCACATCCTCTGGTTGATTATCTAGCTACGCAATACTGACACGCCCGGTTCGATGTTCCACGCGAAAGCCTGCGTGAAACAAACGCGACGCCCGCACAATCGGTGCAAGCGGACGACGTGGGGATCCGAGATAAGGCTGACACAGGGGTCACAAGTGGTGACACAGGCTGTTTTTCGACGTAATAGACTTGATGCCAATAGGTTGCATTGTTGGCATTGGCGTCATAGGGGGGGGCAAACTCCATTCTCTCTCTATGCTCTCCTTAGCCTATATATGCACCTATACCCTTTATGGCTTTTTAACTCTTCTAGTCTGTTTTATGTGTAAAACCCCGTGACTACCTGTGACAAGACAGATGACGGCGACGTAACTCCTGTTGGGACGTGGACATCCTGCGTCACGCGGTTTGTGGGTACTGCCTGTGTCGACCCCGTTCCACGCTGTGACGTGCGGGGGTTGCTTAGAGCAAGCGTACGTTCGTGTAGTATCGCTCGCGGAGCCCTTCCCCCCCGGGCGTCCTTCGCTGTGAAGTCTTCACGTAGGGATAGGCGGTCTTCAGCTTCTGACCGAACCATGCCGAGTCTTTGGGCTCGCGTCCGTTCTCTCGACACCAC
>NZ_JAALCR010000081.1 GCF_011065895.1 Paludisphaera rhizosphaerae
GGCAGCATGAAGCTCTCGTACTGACCCACCAGCACCAGGTACACGAACACCACCACGATCAGCAGAATGTAGACCGCCGTGTTCCCCTTGTTGGCCTCGTCGTACGTCAGACCTTCCCAGCCCACGTCGTAGCCCCGCGGCAGCGTCTCCGCCGCCACCTCGCGGATCGCCTGAATCGCCTGCCCCGTGCTGTAACCGTTGGCCGGCGCCCCCTGGATGGCCGCCGAAGGATACAGGTTGTAGCGGTTGATCTCGTTCGGCCCCTGTTTCTTTTCGAGCTTCATGAAGGCGGAGTAGGGGACCATGTCGCCGCGGTCGTTCTTGACGAAGATGTTGTTGAAGTCCTCCGGAAACCGCCGGAACTCCGGCGCGGCCTGGGCGTAGACCTTGAAGAACTGGCCGAAGCGGACGAAGCCCTGCTCCCAGGTGCTGCCGACCACGATCGACAGGTTGTCCATCGCGTTCTTGATCGACACCCCCTTCTGCATCGCCACGTCGTTGTTGATCACCAACTCGTACTGCGGGTAGTTGCTGGCGAAGAACGTGAACAGACCCTTCACTTCCTTCCGCTTGCCCAACGCCTCCAGATACTTGTTCGTCACCTCGCCGAGCCGCTGGTAGTCCATCGTGTTCGTCTTGTCCAGCACGCGCATCGAGAACCCGCCGGCCGCCCCGAACCCCGGCACCGCCGGCGGCTCGAAAAACTCCAGCTTCACGTTCGAGATCACGCTCCCTTCCTTCTCCAACTCCTCGATGATCTGCCGCGACGTCATCTTGCGGTCGGACCAGTTCTTGAGGTTGATCAAGCAGGTGCCGGCGTTCGAGCCGCGGCCCTCGGTCAACACCTCGTAGCCGGCCAAGGACGACACCGAGGCCACGCCGTCGATCTTGCGGGCGATGTCCTGCAGCTCGTGCGACTTGGAGTTGGTGTATTCGAGGGTGGACCCCGGCGGCGTCTGGATGATCCCGTAGATCATCCCCTGGTCCTCCAGCGGGATGAACCCCGAGGCAAGATGGTTGTTCACCAGATAGATGCCGGCTCCGAACGCCCCCACGACGAGCAACGTCAACAGCCGACGCGAGACGATCGCTCGGACGAATCTCGCGTAAACGCCGGTGACTCGTTCGACGCCCCGGTCGAAGAGGTGGAGGAACATCGCCAGCGGGCCCCGCCACTTGCCCTGGTTGGCCCCGTGCGGCTTCAAGATCATCGCGCAGAGCACCGGCGTCAGCGTCAACGCCACGATCCCCGACAGCACGATCGACATCGCCATCGTCAGGCCGAACTGGCGGTAGAACACCCCCACCGGACCCGTCATGAACGTCACCGGCACGAACACCGCCGTCATCACCAGCGTGATCGCGATGATCGCTCCGCTGATCTCCCCCATCACCTCCTTCGTCGCGGGATAAGGCTTCAGATGTTTCTCAGCCATTTTGGCGTGGACGGCCTCGACGACGACGATGGCGTCGTCGACCACCACGCCGATCGCCAGCACCAACGCGAACAGCGTGATCAGGTTGATCGACATCCCGAACAGCAGCATGAAAAAGAACGTGCCGATCAGCGACACCGGCACCGCCAACGTCGGAATCAGCGTCGATCGCCAGTCCCCCAGGAACAGGAAGACCACCAACGCCACCAGCACGAACGCCTCGAACAGCGTGTGCAGCACCTTCTCGATCGACGCCTCGAGGAAG
>NZ_JAALCR010000082.1 GCF_011065895.1 Paludisphaera rhizosphaerae
TCGACCCAGGCTCGGTAGAGAGTCTTGGTTTCAGTCGTCGCCGGTTCTCCGTACAGGTTGAGCAAGTCGGGGCCGACAAGGCATCTCTCGGCCACGAATCCCCCGAGTGGATTGATCATCTCCTGCCATTCCGTCATCGCCGCAACTGCGCTTTTGGGCTGGAGGAACAGGCCCGACTCCCGCAGCTTCGACCATCCGTGGATAGCCCAAAGCAGGATCCCCGGCGACTCTGCAACCAGCTTGTTTCCAAGCTCTCGATCTTCGCGCCCGACGAAGGACCGCGTGAGCTTCAGGAAGACGAAGCGGCTCAGAAGGGCCCCGGCGGCGTCAGTGAGACGGGGCATCTCGTTCGTCGAGAACACGAATCGGACGCCCAGCTTGCCGTTCCAGTCGGTCGTGTGCTTGCGAGAAATGGATTGCTCGTCCTCGCCGCTGATCGACAGCACCCGCTCGACGATCGCCGGCGCGTCCGACCTGGCCGACAGGCGACTCTCATTGCAGAACGCGATCGATCGGCCGATGAGCGTCTGGAGGCCGAAGTGTTGCCCCAAGCTGGTCAGCGTGGGGGCGGTGACGTTGTCCGACCCCACCATGGCGGTCAGGACCCGGGCAATCGTCCCTTTCCCCGACCTGGTCGGCCCCTCGATCATCAGCGCCTTCTGACGACTGGTGTCCATCGTCAGCAAGTAGCCGAACCACTGCTGGAGGGCTTCGACTGATTCAGGATCGTCGTCCCAGATAGCATCCAGGAATTCATACCACTGATTGGGCTTGCTCGCCTTCGGATCGAAGTCGTATCGCACAGCGCTGGCCGCGAAAAACCTCGGAGTCGGGGGCGTCAACGCAGTTTCGGGTCCGTGGTCGATCAAGGTAGGGAGGTGCAGGATTCCATTGCGGAAGTTCACGCATTCGGCCGGGTCGGGACCGTCGCCGAACAACCACATGGGTTGCGATGGGTACTCTCGCTCAGAGAGCATGACCAGCCCTCGCAAGGCGGCGGTCACATTCGCCGTCAAGCGAGTCGAGACCGATTTTACGGGCATCTCCGTCGACTTCGCGTGAGCCTCGAATTCAGATCGGACGACCTCGGTTACGGCGGCATCGATTTCCTTGTTCGGGGTGGCCTTCCACTCGCCGTTTTGCCAGACGCACCAATCGCCCATCCAGAAGCACAACGTCGGCCGGTCCGGGTGATGGAACTTCGCTTTCAGCACGGCGCGGGCGAGTCGGTGTTCATTGTCGACCGTCTCGACCAGGCCCGTAACCTCGTCGATGATCTCTGCGGCCTTGCCCCGTTCCTTCGACTTCGTCCCGACGTGAGACAGGTCGCGAGCCTTCTCCCCGACCTTCTTCCAGGCCGAACGGAACCGGCCCTCGATCTCCTGATCGTCCAGGCCGGCCGTCCTGGCAGCGTCCCTGAGGCCTGATTCCGCTTGATCGCGTCCTAACGTCCCAGCGTTGACAAGCTCGAACAGCGCACAGGCGCTGGCGAAGAGTTGGTTGTTCCGATTCCCTTGACCGGTCGACGCCATCTTCGCCGCCTCGGCTGCGAGAGCAGCGGAACCGAAGGCGATCGTCGGTTCGTCGTCTCGGGCAACCTTCCGTTTCCACCGAGACTCGGTCGACTTCACCGGCGCGAGACTCGCCCGCCTAC
>NZ_JAALCR010000083.1 GCF_011065895.1 Paludisphaera rhizosphaerae
GTTGATCAGCCAGCGTTCTTCCGTCGGTCTCATGCCCCACCCCCTGCGTCGTTCTTCTGTGAGTTCTTGCCCTCGGGATCCCAGGGGTTGAGCGTGTTCGACGACGTAGGCCCCCACAGGTAGCCGCCCTGCCGCTGCCGCTCCGGCGGAAGGAGATTCTCACTCGGCGGTTGCCGACGGTTGGAGGCCGTCACGCTGGTCGTGTGCAGACTGGCCGCCCCGTTGTTCCAGACGATCGACAGCCCGCTGATCGGCAGGTTGGCGTCTTCCAGTCCGGTCGAGTAGCCGTCCGCCGCGATGTTCAATCCCTGGTTGGCGAGCGGCAGGACTTCGTCCAGGATGCGGTTCACCGTCAGATTGAGATCGACGACCGTGTTCTTGTTCGTATCCAGCAGTTGCTGGGCGTAGTCGTCCATCGCGGCCTGGTTCGCCGGGTCGGTCCAGCTTTTCATGAAGACGCGCTGCTCGCGCTGCAGGCCGTCAACCGAGTAGGCCGTACCCTCCCATCCCGAGGCCGGGGCCGTGGCTGTCAGGCTATCCTCGTTGACGGCGATCAGGACTCGGACGTCGTCAGGTGGTCGGTTGCCAGCCGTAATGTACGTGGGCACAAAAAACGTGATGGTCCCGTCGGCGATGTCGATCGAGAAGCCGTCCGTGACCTCGTTGCCGTCCCAGCAGACGCTGGCCATCGGGAAGTTGGTCGACGTGGCTGAGCCGCCGTAAGCCCCCAACCAGACGGCCGACGGGCTGAACTTGCGTGCCAACGCAGCCCGCATGTCGGCGTCGACGACTCGGTATCGGCGGTAGACGAGGGCCGGGCCCGTGTCGAAGCCGTAGAGGGTGTAGCCGTCGTAATCGGTCGCCGGGAGGGGTGATTCCAGGGTGAACGTCGAGGTGCCACCGGCCGTCAGGGCCGTGTTGGCCACGACCCGCACGCTGACGATCGAGTCGAAGCCCGAGATGACCGACTTGCTCAGGTGGAGGATGCCGGCCTGTCCGGCGGGCCCGAAGGCGTCGGCGTCCCAGGTCTGCGTGGCGTCGGCCGACGTCAGGACGACGTGCGTCGTATCCGTGACCGTAAGAGTCCCTGTCGAACGAGAACCCTGGCCGTACTTGTAGACGTCGGTCGTCCAGGCGGCCTTGGCGGCCGAGTTGGTGACGCCCGGGTATTGGAACCACTCTTCAAGCCCACCGTTCGACAGGCTGACCAGTTTGGCGACCGTCCGGGGCTGGCCGAAGATCGTCACCTTGGTGAAGCAATCCGCCAGGCTTCGCCGGACGCTTGGAGGGCTGACGAGGTCGGTCAGGTCTTCAAGCGTAAGGGTGACGGCGGTCGGATCCAGCAGGTCGAAGACCCTGATCTTGCCGTCGGGCTGGACGTTCAGGGCGTGGCCCGGGTAGATCGACTGGATGAACGACTCGACGGCCGAGAGGCAGCGAGGGCCGCTCACCGTACAGACGCCCGTCGGGATCTGGTCGAGGGCCGCCAGGTCGGAGAGGGTGGCCGCGGGCAGGGAGTATTCCCCACCCGATTCCGTGTAGCCGCCGATGCCCAGGGATGCGAGCGGCCCGGCGTTG
>NZ_JAALCR010000084.1 GCF_011065895.1 Paludisphaera rhizosphaerae
GAATGCCGGCCCGATGAACGACCTCGGCATCGGCGGTTATTCCGTATCCGGCTCGACCTACTCCCTCCCTGCGTCGACCCTCTCCGACCTGGCGGCCCTCACTCAGATCCCGACCGGGGTGTGTACGGTGAGCGGCCCTCGCTGCCTCTCGGCCGTCGAGTCGTTCATCCAGTCGATCTACCCGGGCCACGCCCTCAACGTCCAGCCCGACGGCACGATCCGGGTCTTCGACCTGTTGGATCCCACGGCCGTCACCCTTACGCTTGAAGACCTGACCGACCTGACCAATCCGCCCAGCGTCCGGCGGTCGCTCGCCGATTGCTTCACCAAGGTCACGATCTTCGGCCAGCCCCGGACGGTCGCCAAGCTGGTCAGCCTGTCGAACGGCGGGCTTGAGGAGTGGTTCCAATACCCGGGCGTCACCAACGCGGCCGCCAAGGCCGCCTGGACGACCAACGTCTACAAGTACGGCCAGACGTCCCGCTCGACGGGCACGGCCTCCTGCACGGACACGCTTCACGTCGAGTTGACGTCCTCGGACGCCACGCAGACCTGGGCAGCCGACGCCTTCGGGCCCTCGGCTCAACAGGGCGTGTTGCACCTCTGGAAGAACGTGGTCTCCGGGGTGGACTCCATCTACAGCGTGAAGGTCGTCGCCAACGACGCCCTGACGGCCGGGGGGACGGCGACGTTCACCTTGGAAAGCCCGCTCCCGGCGACGGACTACGACGGCTACACCCTGTACGGCTTCGACCAGGGGCCGGCGTTGGTTTACCGCCGATACCGAGTCGTCGACGCCGACATGAGAGCGGCCCTCGCCCGCAAGTTCAGCCCGTCGGCCGTCTGGGTGGGGGCCTACGGCGGCTCGGCCACGTCGACCAATGTCCCGATGGCCAGCGTCTGCTGGGACGGCAACGAGGTTACGGACGGCTTCTCGCCCGACATCTCCGACGGAACCATCACGTTCTTCGTCCCGACCTACATCACGGCCGGCAACCGACCACCTGACGACGTCCGAGTCCTGATCGCCGTCAACGAGGACAGCCTGACCGCCACGGCCCCGGCCTCGGGATGGGAGGGCACGGCCTACACGGTCGACGGCCTTGAACGCGAGCAGCGGATCTTCATGAAGTCCTGGACTGACCCCAACAATCAGGCCGCGATGGACGACTACGCCCAGCAGTTGCTTGACGTGAACAAGAACACGGTCGTCGATCTCAGCCTGACGGTGAACCGCATCCTGGAGGAAGTCCTGCCGCTCGCCAACCAGGGTCTGAATCTCACGGCGGACGGCTACTCGACCGGCCTGGAAACCGCCGGCCTACCGATCACCTCGTTGTCGATCGTCTGGAACAACGGGGCGGCCAGTCTGCACACGACCAGCGTGACGGCCTCCAACCGTCGGCAACCGCCGTCGGAGAACATCATCCCGCCGGAGCGGCAGCGGCAGGGCGGCTACCTGTGGGGGCCGACGTCGTCGAACACGCTCAACCCCTGGCAGCCTTCGGCAGCGAAGAACGACGCAGGAGGGGAAGCATGAGAGATCAATCGGAACGCTGGCTGATCAAT
>NZ_JAALCR010000085.1 GCF_011065895.1 Paludisphaera rhizosphaerae
GGGCTTATCGTTACCCACAAGTCGTGGGGGCTAGGCGAGGGCGAGGCCGGCGGCCATGTCGGCGAGGCGGCGGAGACCACGCCAGATGGTCTGCACGCCCGGCTCGCGGTCCCCCTTGCGGCCCAGGAAGCCGCCGAGTTTCGCTGTGCGTCGCACCGCCTCGCGGAGCGTCGGGGGCGAGTCGGAGCCGGCGAGTCGGCGGAGGATCTCGGTTTCGGCCGGTGTCAGGACCGAGTCGGCCGGGGCGTCGGGCTGTTGCCGCGCCTGGTAGGACAGCCGCAGCAGCCGCCATGCCACGGCCGAGTAGGTCGCCAGGGCTCGGTCCAGGCGGCCGGCGGTCCGCAGCTGCAGCCGCTCGACGCGGCAGCCCGACTTGAGCACGAAGTGGTATCGCTCGACCAGCCACCGCAGGGCGTACCACCGGGCGGCCCGCTCGGCGTCGGCCGCCGAGGCCGTCGGCAGCGTCGTCGCCAGCCACCAACAGACTCGGGGCTGGTCCTTCGGCGGCGACTGCTCCTCGACGAGGATCGCCGTCAGCGGGACGTCCGGCGGGCCGCCGACCTTGCGTCGACGGTGCGAGGGCGGTCGGATCTCGACGGCCGCGAAGCGGATCGTCAGTTCGGCCGTGCGTGGCGGCCGGCCGTCGGCCCGGCCCAACTCGACGGCCATGACGCCGCAGGGGGGCGTGGCCCGCACCGCGTCGCGGAGCAGCCGGGCGGGGCCGCTCACGCCGCGGCCGGGCTTGATGCGGATCAACAGGTGCGAGCCCTGGCGGCGTTCGCGGGCGAAGAGGTCGTAGACGTCGGCCTCGCGGTCGGCGATCGTGACGACCTCGCGGCCGGCCGGCACGGCCGCCTCGGCGGCCGCCGCCGCGTCGAGCCATCGCCGCGACTCCTTCTCGCTGACGGGCCGCACGCGGCGGGCCGCTCGACCCGGCGCGGCCGGGTCGCGGGCCCAGAAGCGGCGGTCGAGCAGGCCGCAGGGGACGCCGTCGGACGAGACGGCGAGCGTGGTGTGCAGAAGAAGCCCGCGGCGGGCGGGATGCTCAAGCGGCCCGAGCCCCCCGGCGGCCTCGTGATCGGTGAAGTCCAGCGACGTGGTGTCCTGCACGGCCAGGACGGGCCCCTCCGGTGGCAGGAGGTCGAGCGCCTCGCGCCGCAGGGCGTCGCGGATGGCGCTCGGGTCGACGCCGGGGTTGTCGAAGAAACGATAGGCGGCCTTGGCCGCCGCCCAGCCGCCGGAGGCCTCGGGGATGCCGGCCTCCGGCGACGCAGCCAAATCCTTGACGAGTTTGACGAACCGGCGATCCAGCCTCGCATCCCCCAGCCCCGCGTGCCGCGGCTCAAGAGTGTGTA
>NZ_JAALCR010000086.1 GCF_011065895.1 Paludisphaera rhizosphaerae
GGGCTTGTAGGGGGAGGTATTTCGTCTGGTTTATGGGAGAGGGGTATGGAACGGGGCATGGAACCGGTTTATAGCGAACGGCTTACCACAGCTAATCGCTTTTGGACCGAGAAGAGCCATGCCCCGCCCCGACCCACTTTACCGCTGGGCCGACCGCGTCGCGAGTCGGTTCCCCACGTTGTCGCGGTGCCAGGCTCGGGTCCTGGCCTGGTACAGCTTCGGCATGGTGGCGGCCCGTTCCGGCGGGTTGGATCGGGTGTCGGTTCATTTGGCGGCCTTGTCGGGAGTCGCGGTCGGCACGGTGCGGCAGCGGCTTCGCGAGTTTTATCGGCCGGCCCACTCGAAGCGGGGCCGGCGGCGTCGCGAGTTGACGCCGGAGGTTTGCTTCGGACCGTTGCTGGCCTGGGTCCTCTCGGGTTGGGGCGACGGTCCCCTGGCCCTGGCGATCGACCCGACCTCGCTGGGCGACCGGTTGACGGTGCTCTGCGTCTCGGCCGTCTATCGCGGCTGCGCCGTGCCGGTCGCCTGGGCGGTCCTGCCGGCCAACCAGCCGGGGGCCTGGAACCCGCACTGGATCCGGCTGCTGGGCCTGCTCCGCGAGCAGGTCGGGCCGGATCGCCGGGTGTTCGTGCTGTCGGACCGGGGGATCGAATCGTCGGAATTGTTCCGGGCGATCGTGGCCTTGGGTTGGAGCCCGCTGATGCGAGCCAAGGCCCGCGGCTGCTTCCGTCCCGAGGGCGGCGACTGGACGCCGATGCCCGAGTTGGCCCCTCGCCACGGCGCCCGATTCCGAGCCCGCGGCCAGGCGTTCAAGGAGAAGTCGGCGCGGCTGGACTGCACCCTGCTGGCGCGATGGGACGCGGGCCACGCCGACCCCTGGCTGATCCTCACCGACCTGCCTCCCGACGAAGCCGACGCCGCCTGGTACTCGCTGCGGACCTGGATCGAATGCTCGTTCAAGAAGATCAAGAGCGACGGTTGGCAATGGCAGAAGACCCGCATGACCGACCCGCAACGAGCCGCCCGCCTCTGGGCGGCGATGGCGTTGGCGACCCTCTGGACGCTGGAACTCGGCGGCCAGATCGACGCGGCCCGACGCCCCGAGTCACCCTCGCCCGCCGGACCCAAGCCCCGACGATGGTCGACCTTCCTGCTGGGCGGAGCCGCCATCCTGGCGGCCTGGATCACCGGGGCCGACCCCTCCGGCCGCTTCCACCCCCAACCCTGGCCCGCACCCGAACGCGACGCCGCACCACCCCACGAAGCATTAATGAAAATCGAT
>NZ_JAALCR010000087.1 GCF_011065895.1 Paludisphaera rhizosphaerae
TGTATGGACCGGGGACATGGGTAACAGGTGTTCGGGGACATGGGTGACACATTTGGGGATCATGGAGGGCCTTCCAAAGAGGAGGCTCGCCATGCCCTGGAAAGACGTGTCTCTCATGTCGCTGCGATTGGAGTTCGTGACCCTGGCCGCCGCCGAGGGGGCCAACGTCCGCGAGTTGTGTCGCCGTTACGGCGTCAGCCCCAAGACGGCTTACAAGTGGATCGCTCGGTTCCGCGAGGGCGGGGCCGACGCCCTCGTCGACCGCTCGCGACGGCCCGCGGCCTCGCCGGACCGCACGCCCGAGGCGATCGAGGCCGAGGTGCTTCGGCTCCATGACAAGCACTCCGCCTGGGGCGGCCGCAAGCTCCGCAAGCGGCTGATCGAACTGGGCCGGCGAGACGTCCCCGCGCCCAGCACCATCACCGAGATCCTCCGCCGTCACGGCCGGCTCGCCGAGGCCCCGGCCCCGACGGCCTTCGTCCGGTTCGAGCACGACGCCCCCAACCGGCTCTGGCAGATGGACTTCAAGGGCCACTTCGCCATCGCCGCCGGCCGCTGCCATCCCCTGACCGTGCTCGACGACCACTCGCGATTCGCCCTGGGCCTGTTCGCCTGCGACGACGAACGCGACGCCACCGTCCGCGGCCGCCTCACGACGCTCTTCCGCCGCTACGGCCTGCCCGAGCGGATCCTCTGCGACAACGGCTCCCCCTGGGGGACCGTCGTGACGCCCCAGCGACACACCGCGTTGGGCGTCTGGCTGCTGAAACTGGGCGTCGGCGTCAGCCACGGCCGAGCCTACCACCCCCAGACCCAGGGCAAGATCGAGCGATTCCACCGCACCCTCAAGGCCGAAGTCCTCCAGGGCCGCGACTTCGACGACCTGGCCATGTGCCAACGACGGTTCGACCCCTGGCGCGACGTCTACAACCACGAACGCCCCCACGAGGCGTTGGACCTGGAAGTGCCGGCCAGCCGCTACCGCATCAGCGAACGACCGTTCCCCGAGTCGCCGCCCGTGTGGGAATACGGCCCGACCGACGCCGTGCGAAAGGTGAGCGACGACGGGACCATCAGCTTCAAGGGCCGAGAGTCCACCCTGAGCAAGGCGTTCCGCGGCGAACGCGTCGCGATCCGCCCGACCCCCGAGGACGGCGTGTTCGGCGTCTATTTCGGCGTCCACCCGATCGCCCAAATCGACCTCCGCGTGTAAACTCAACCCAACCGACCCGTTACCCATGTCCCCGAACAAGCGCCACCCATGTCCCCGGTCCATACA
>NZ_JAALCR010000088.1 GCF_011065895.1 Paludisphaera rhizosphaerae
AGGATGCAGGCGGAGGCTTGCATCATGTCGCGTCGCGGACAGGAGCCGGTCCGTGCCGAGGACCTGCGGGGATTTCGCTATTTTCGGCTGCTCGGCCCGCTCCTGGAGCGGCTCCACCCTCGGGGGGCCGAGCGAGATCGCGCCGGCAATCGCCGGCTCTTCTACGATCAGTACGTCGCGTTGCTGTTGATGTACTTCTTCACCCCGGCCTTGACCAGCCTTCGCGGGCTCCAGCAGGCCACCGGATTGGACAAGGTCGCCAAGGCGCTGGGGGTCGGGCGAACGTCGCTGGGGGCTCTCAGCGAAGCCGCCGGCGTCTTCGACCCGGCGTTGATGCGAGGCGTGCTCGTCGAGTTGACGCGGCGGCTGGGCCGTCGCCTGCCGCGGGCCGAGTCCAAGGCCCTCGCCGATCTGGTGGCCGTCGACGGCACGCTCCTGCCGGCCTTGCCGCGGATGGCTTGGGCCTTGTGGCAGGACCCGACGCACCGCGCCGCCAAGGCCCACGTCGCCGTCGAGGTCCTCAGCGGTTTGCCGGTCGACGCCACGATCACCGCCGGCAACGGCTCGGAGCGGGCCGAATGGCGGAAGATGGTCCGCCCCGGCGGATTCTACGTCGCCGACCGCGGCTACGTCGACTACTCGCTGATGCGTGAGCTCGACCTCCTGCCCTGCCGCTTCCTCGTCCGACTCCAGGACAACGCCGTCTTCGAGCCGACCGAGTCGCGGCCGATCGCCGAGAAGGCGAAGGCCCTCGGCGTGGTCGGCGACGTCCTGGTGCAGCGGCTGGGGACCGAGAAACACAACCCCCTGCTGAAACGTCCCTGGCGGGTCGTGACGCTGGAACGGCCGGGCCGAAAGGTCGGGACGGTCGACCGCTGGACGCTGGCGACCAACGACGTCGAGATGGACGCCGATCTGGTGGCCCTGGCCTACCGGAATCGCTGGCAGGTGGAGCTGTTCTTCCGTTGGCTCAAGGCGGTGCTGGGGATGCGGCACCTGATCCTGGAAACCCCCACGGGGGTGGCGTTGCAGGTGTACGCCGCGCTGATCGTCAGCGTCCTGATCGCGGCGCGGACCGGCCTGAGGCCGACCAAGCGGACCTACGAGATGATCGGCTTCTACCTCTCGGGCTGGGCCTCCGCCGAGGAACTGGCCGCCCACCTGGCCGAGCGTCGTGCCAAAGAAAAGCCAAGCTGACCGCCGCCCGGCCCCACACGGCATATGCAAGTCGTGCCGAACAGTATTGCCCT
>NZ_JAALCR010000089.1 GCF_011065895.1 Paludisphaera rhizosphaerae
ACGTCAGCGACGTGCTCGGCCCCGGAGACAGGCTTCGCTACAACCAGTTCGGGGAACGGATCGTGGAACGCCTGGTCGGAAGTTTCATTGCGGACCGGACGTCGTTGACCGCCCTCCTGGCCGTCGGAGGCGGGATCGTCCCGCTCGCCGCCATGCCGGCGCCGAATGGAGGAGGGGTGGGGCCGTATGCGCGTCTCGTCGGG
The DNA here is from genome assembly GCF_011065895.1 of Paludisphaera rhizosphaerae. Taxonomy (NCBI): domain Bacteria; kingdom Pseudomonadati; phylum Planctomycetota; class Planctomycetia; order Isosphaerales; family Isosphaeraceae; genus Paludisphaera; species Paludisphaera rhizosphaerae. Next base: position 204 of record NZ_JAALCR010000089.1, read on the forward strand.
ATCGATCCGGCGTTAACGGCCGCGGCGCTGCAAAGCGTTGGTCCAAACAGGCAGAACCTCGGTCATATGCTGTCATCCATCGGAGTGCCGCCGTCGCAGGCGACGACGCTGGTCAATCGGATTGTCCAGCCGCCGGCGGGCGTCACATCAGTGCCTTCGACAATGACGGCGATGAATATGGCCACGTTCAACGCCAATCCCCTTTATAACGTCGGCGTGGAGATCCCGGTCGACCGCATGGCGGCGGAGGCCCGGCTTTCCGCGGCCGTCGCCCGTGAGCAACTGGCCGCCGACGTGGCGCAGATCGAGGCGTACAACGCGCCGGTCCGCGCGGTCAACGAGCGAACCGTGGCCGTCCTGAAGGAGGCGAGCGGCCGTGACCTGGGGAATGATCGCGACAGGTGGATGGACTGGTTCGTCGACCTCCAGGGCTACGGCCAGCCGATCCGCTCCGAGAGCCAGCCGCCAGCCACGATCGTCGAGGAAGTCCCCATCGCCTACCAGCCGCAGACGGGCCCGATAGCCGTCGCCCAGATCACGGCCCTCTACCGTCCCGGCCCGTCGTGCTTCGCCGGTGGAACCCCAGTGCGAACGATCCAGGGAGATCGGCCCATCGAGTCGATCCGGCCCGGCGACCTCGTCCTCTCCCAGGACACGACCAGCGGCCGGCTCTCCTACCAGCCGGTGGTGGAAGTCCTCCACAACCCGCCCAACTGGACCTACAAGATCGACCTCGGCGGCGGCGAGACGGTCCACCCCACCGGCATCCACCGCTTCTGGAAGGCTGGGCACGGCTGGATCATGGCTCGCGAGATCAAGACCGGGGACAAGCTGCGGACCGTCGGCGGCGTGGTGGAAGTGCTCTCGGCCGAGAAAGAAAAGGTCCAGCCGGTGTTCAACCTGCTGCTCTCCGGCGGCGACAACTACTGCGTCGGCGGTCTCGGCCTGGTGGCGCATGACAACGGCTTCGTCGAACCCGTGGCGCAACCCTTCGACGGCGTGCCGGCCACGGCGGAACTGGTCGCT
>NZ_JAALCR010000090.1 GCF_011065895.1 Paludisphaera rhizosphaerae
GAACTGGGAAATCGGCAGGGTGTTGATGGCCAGAGCGCCGAGGAACACGATCAAAATCGAGATGACGATGGCCAACGCCGGTCGGTGTAGGATGTTTGCGAACATGACCTTGAGACGCCCTCTCTGGCTTCCATATCCGGAAGCCATGCTCGAGACAGCTTGATCGGTTTCCTCACCCCGCCACGGCCGTTATTCCGCCTTGTGCTTCATGTGCGGGAAAATCGCCGCCGACTGACGAAACTCTCGCGTGCTCTTCGAGAATCTACCAGATTTGGAGAACCGAAGGGCGGGCGTCCGGCCGGCCATCATTTCCGCATCCGGCTCCTTACCATAGTAGCCGCGATCCCACAACGCCGCATACGGGCCCAGGGTTCGACGACGCCGGCCGACGGTTATGCGTGCAGGCCCTCGCGGCCGTCGAAGGACGTCGGAACCACGCCCGGAGGACGGGGCGTCGTCGGATCGACAGGAGTTCAGGCAAGACACACAGGGCGGATCGGCAATCGACGCCCTGTCCTGGAGCAGGAAGCGCTCCATGCACGAACTGAAAGACGGCTATCTGGTCGGGTTTCGTCGATGCGTCGGGCTCGGTCCCTGAAGAGGGTCCAAGCAGCACGACACACCGATTCATTGGACCATACTCTGCACGCATAGTCCATATCCAGCCTCGTGTCGATGGGAGCCGGACGGCCGACGTCGGTCGTCCGGCTCGAAACCTCCCTCTCCCTCTCAACAAGGACTTAGTGCGAGTGCGGGGCCGCGTGCAGCATCCGTTCGCTGACGGGCTCGTCCGACTCGTCGTCGAGGAGCTTCCCCTTGTCGGCGATCATGCCGAACACGTAATAGAGTCCGGGGATCACCAGGACGCCGATCACCGTACCCACGAGCATGCCCCCAACTGCCGCCGACCCGATGGTCCGGTTGCCGATGGCCCCGGGGCCGGTCGCCACCACCAGCGGCAGCAGACCCGCGATGAACGCGAACGACGTCATCAGAATCGGCCGGAATCGCAGCTTGCCACCCTCGATCGCGGCTTCCTTGATACTCAATCCTTCTCGGTGGCGCTGGACGGCGAACTCGACGATCAAGATCGCGTTCTTGCCCAGCAGACCCACCAGCATGACCAGGCCGATCTGAGCGTACACGTCGTTCGCAAGACCCATCACCTTCAGCATGAAGAACGTCCCGAACAACCCCACCGGCAGCGACGAAATCACCGCCAAT
>NZ_JAALCR010000091.1 GCF_011065895.1 Paludisphaera rhizosphaerae
GGCGACCAGTTCCGCCGTGGCCGGCACGCCGTCGAAGGGCTGCGCCACCGGTTCGACGAAGCCGTTGTCATGCGCCACCAGACCGAGGCCGCCGACGCAGTAGTTGTCGCCGCCGGACAAGAGCAGGTTGAAGACCGGCTGGACTTTCTCCTTCTCGGCCGAGACGACCTCCACCACGCCGCCGACGGTCCGCAGCTTGTCCCCGGCCTTGATCTCGCGAGCCATGATCCAGCCGTGTCCGGCCTTCCAGAAGCGGTGGATGCCGGTGGGGTGAACCGCCTCGCCGCCGCCGAGGTCGATCTTGTAAGTCCAGTTGGGCGGGTTGTGCATCACCTCGACGACCGGCTGATAGGACAGCCGGCCCGTGGTCGTGTCCTGGGAGAGGACGAGGTCGCCAGGGCGGATGGTCTCGATGGGGCGATCGCCCTGGATGGTCCGCACCGGAGTGCCCCCGGCGAAGCACGACGGGCCGATGCGGTAAAGAGCCACCATCTCAGTGATCGGGACAGGGGAGGTCTGGGGCTGGTAGGCGATGGGGACTTCTTCGACGATCGTGGCCGGCGGCGAGGTGTCGCCGCGCAACGGCTGGCCGTAGCCCTGGAGGTCGATCAGCCAGTCCATCCATCTGTCACGGTCGGCGCCCAGATCGCGGCCGCTCGCTTCTTTTAATACGGCGACACTGCGTTCGTTGACTTCTCGGATCGGCGTATTGTAAGCCTCGATCCAGGCGACGTCGGCAGCCAGTTGATCGCGGGCGACCGCCGCAGAGATCCGCGCTTCCTCGGCCATCCGATCAACCGGGACGGAGATATATTCGTTGATCACGGGGTTGGCGTTGATCCCGGCCGTTGGACGCGCGATGAAGGGGCTGTTACTGGAGAGTCCCGGAGGCGGGGTCGCCATCTGGCGACTCAGTGCGGCGCCTTGGGTCGCGGGCATCCCGGCCGCCGTGAACAGCCTCCCCAGAGTCTGCTCCGTCGCGGCCGGCGTCATGACGGGTTGTGATGTGAATATCCCGGCGGCCGGCCCATTGATCGACCCTCCGAAGTAAGGGAGCGTCCCCGCGATCCACATCGTCGGCGTCCGAGGTCCCAGAACGGTTCCAACCAGCCGGTCTACAACCCGCTCGCCGTACTCGTTGTAGTGGATTCGATCGCCGGGGCCGAGCACGTCGCTGACGC
>NZ_JAALCR010000092.1 GCF_011065895.1 Paludisphaera rhizosphaerae
ACAGCCGCCGGGCTACTCCGAGGGGCGCCTTTTTATCGACAACAAGCGTTCGAATGGCACGGGACAACCCCTTTGGCCGCAGTTCGCTGACCCGACGAATACGAGAGGAAATTTTGTAAACTACCCGCGACTGGCGAACAGTGTGGCCGGAAGCGATACAGCGACGCTCTACACTTCTCGGCGCGTGCTGCTCCTCGTGCAGTCGAATTTTCGGATACCCAATGGAGCCCCGAGCCTGACAGTGGAATCGCCGACGTCCTGGTACTGGAACGTCCGGGCGGGAGACAAGATCCAGATCAACAACCTGGGGCCCTACTTCACGGTCGTCGGGCCGGTGGATCAGCCGAATCCCGAGATGTTCGTCAACGTCGATCCGAATACGAATACGCTCGTGCTTCCTTACCCAGGTGGCGGTACTTACACGCCTGAATACCTGTTCGTGGTGAACGGCGAGGACGACGACGGCGACGGCTACGTCGACAACGGCTGGGACGGCGTCGACAACGACGGCGACGGCTCCGTCGACAACCTTTCGGAATGGGCCGAAAATGAGGTATGGCCCGCAGCCTACGTCAGTAACAAGGACAGCAGTACGGTTTACGACCCCGTCAGCGGCGACATGTATTACGGAATCCCCTACATGATCGTGCGTCGGCCGGTGCCGTCGCCTGGGGCGCGGGAGACGCAGCTGCCGGGGAACGTCGTGGTCGACCTGACTTCGTCCCTGCTGGCCAGGCCGGAACGGTCGCGTCTTCCCGTGGATCAGCTGTCGGGCGTTGTGGATGTGATGGTCGACTCGGGGGGGCGGATGATTCCAACGACGCGGTATTCCAGCCCGTCGTCGTTCGGCCTGCTCGACTCGTTCTACCACATCTGGGTGGCCGAGCGGAGCGATCTGTCCGAGCCGCCGAAAGACTCCTCGGGAGTTGCGCAGCCGTGGCTGGGAGCGCCCTACAACACGTTCTACCTGCCGATGCCTCTGGGCCGGGACGCGGGGGCGAACGGGCCGAATTTT
>NZ_JAALCR010000093.1 GCF_011065895.1 Paludisphaera rhizosphaerae
GGCGTTTGGATTCGCACTCACGTCCCGGCCCAAAGGCATCGGCAAGTAGAACGTGTTGTAGGGCGCTCCCAGCCACGGCTGCGCAACTCCCGAGGAGTCTTTCGGCGGCTCGGACAGATCGCTCCGCTCCGTCACCCAGATATGATAGAACGACTTCAGGAGGCCGAACGACGACGGGCTGGAATACTGGTTCGTCGGAATCATCCGCCCCGCCGGGTCGACCATCACGTCCACGACGCCCGACAGCCGATCCACGGGCAGACGCGACCGTTCCGGCCTGGCCAGCAGGGACGAAGTCAGATCGACCACGACGTTCCCCGGCAGCTGCGTCTCCTGCGCCCCGGGCGACGGCACGGGACGGCGAACGATCCTGTAGGAGACGCCGGCGTACCGATCCCCTCTGACATTCGCCGGGGCCAGCGAAGAGAGGGCGTAGGCCGGAGGCCAGTTCTCGGTCTCGGACCATTCGTCGAACTCGTCGACGGAGCCGTCGCCGTCGTTGTCGACGCCGTCCCAGCCGTTGTCGACGTAGCCGTCGCCGTCGTCGTCCTCGCCGTTCACCAGAAAGAGATATTCCGGGTAGTAACGCCCTCCCTTGACCGGGTCGGGGAGCCACAGCGTGGGGACGTTCGGATCGACGTTGACGAACATCTCGGCGTTCGGCACAGCCACCGGCCCGACGACCGTAAAGTGGGGGCCGACGTTGCTGATCTGAATCTTGTCCCCTGCCCGAACGTTCCACCACCAGGATGTGGACGGCTCGACTTGATAGCGAGTGGGCGTCGTTCCAGCGATTCTCCGATAGACCGACTGGATAACGATCAAAAACCGCATGTTTCTGAAGAGCGTTCCCGTGTTGGGCTGACTCGCTCCCACCTGGCTCGACGTCGCGCCCGGCACTCCACTGGCGATTGCGGGGTAGTTGACGAATCCGCCGAAGATGCCCCCCCCGGGAGCATTGGTCACGTCGACGTAAACCGTCCCCTCGGAGTAGCCCGGCGGCTGC
>NZ_JAALCR010000094.1 GCF_011065895.1 Paludisphaera rhizosphaerae
CGCGGCCTGCTGGGGCAGGTCCAACGCGACGGCAAGTGGATGCGGCCCCAGGACGTGGCGCGATCGATCGAGAACTCTCCCGATCAAAAGGCGTTGATGGACGAATACTTCGCCCGTCGCGTGAAGGCGAAGGACGACGCCGACGACCAGTACAAGTTGGCCCTCTGGTGCGAGGAGCACGACCTGACCCAGCCGATGGTCGCGCACCTGCGGCGGACGCTTCAGCTCGATACGAACCGCGAGGGGGCCTGGCGTCGGCTGGGCTTCAAGAAGGTCGGCGGCCGCTGGGTGAACCCCGAGGTCGAGGCCCTCGCCAAAGCCGAACGCGAGATCCAGGCCAAGGCCGACAAGGAGTGGCGGCCGAGGCTCGAGAAACTACGCGACGCGCTGGCCGGCAAGGACAGAGCGAAACGGGCCGCCGCCGATGCGGAGTTGAAGTCGATCGTCGACCCGCTCGCCGTACCGTCGGTCTTCCAGGTCTTCCTGCGCAGCGAGGACGAACGTCGCCAACGCGTGGGGATCGACGTCCTGAGCCGGATCGAGGCCCCGTCGGCGTCGGTCGCCCTGGCCCTGGCCGCGGTCTTCAGCCCTCACGGCGAGATCCGTTCCACGGCCGCATCATTGGTCCAGCGTCGCGACCCCCGCGAGTACGCCGGCGTACTCGCGAAGCTGATCCGCGACGAGATCAAGTACAAGGTCAAGCCCATCGAAGGCCCCGGCTCGCAGGGAAGGCTGATCATCGACGGCAAGGACGCCAACGTCACCCGACTCTACACCCCGGCCGACC
>NZ_JAALCR010000095.1 GCF_011065895.1 Paludisphaera rhizosphaerae
TCCGGTCCGAGCAGCGGATCCAGACGGGGACGTTGACGAACATCAGCGACTTGTCCTCGTTGTCGCACATCGGGCATTTGAGGGCGACCAGGGCCAGGTCGACTGGGGTCGATTCAACGATCTTCGGGGGCGAGGCGACAACTTGGCAGGGCGGGGCTGTGCGGGCCGCCTGGTGGTCGCTGAGCCGGTCGACGAGGGACTGGATTCGGGCTTCAAGTTGGGTCATGGGTGGCGCCCCTAGGGGTGATTGGTTGCAAACGGGCGCCAGGGTATCTAGACCGGGACCGGTCGGTCAATGGTTGCGGAAAAAATGTGCATGCGCACTTGCGCGATGCGGACATTAGTGAGACTTAGATACCAGCGATATCGGCGAGTCGACCCGGAAAGCCTCCTCCGCCATCTTGTGAAACCGTGAGAACCCAGTCTCGACGTTCGCGGCCCATTGGTCAGGTGTAATCCCTGGCTTAAAGGGTGAATCAGCGGGATCGGGATATACGCGAACAACGAAGCCGCACTGGGAAAAGACCTCAATCGATTCCTTCGGGAGCTCCTCGGGATTCGGAAAGCGTCTCCTGAACTGCCGACGACGCGATTCGAGATACTGTTCCAGCGCCGGATTACCAGCCACGGATTCGGGCATGGTCAGGCTGTACATCCAACCCTCTGGAGTCTTGGATTCATAGGATATCGGGTGGCTCATTACCTTCTCCACGGAACGGGGCGGGGATTG
>NZ_JAALCR010000096.1 GCF_011065895.1 Paludisphaera rhizosphaerae
TTTCACAAGCCGGCCGATTATCAGGCGTTCCTGGTGCTCGCGGCCGAGGCCGTGGTCCGGCTGCCGATGCGGGTCGTGGCGTATTGCCTGATGCCCAACCACTTCCACCTGGTACTCTGGCCCCGCGAGGACGGCGACCTGTCGCGCTGGATGCACTGGCTGATGACCTCGCATGTGAGGCGATACCTGCGGCATTACCACAGCAGCGGCCACGTCTGGCAGGGGCGATTCAAGGCGTTCGCGATCCAGGAGGACGAGCACCTGCTGAAGGTGATCCGCTACGTCGAGCGGAACGCGCTGCGGGCCGGTCTCGCCGAACGGGCCGAAGGCTGGCCCTGGTCGAGCCTCCACCCCATCGCCGACGGCCCTCCCCTGGACTCCGGCCCAGCGCCGCGAGGCGTCGACTGGACCAACTTCGTCAACACCCCGATGACCGAGTCCGAGATGGCCGCCATCCGCCTGTCGCTCCGTCGCGACCGCCCCTACGGAGGCGAGACCTGGACCCTCCAAACCGCCGCCCTGCTCGGCCTGGAATCCAGCCTCCGCCCTCGGGGCCGACCCCGCAAGCCCACCACGTCGGACGAATCGAAGGGAGTCAATACACCCT
>NZ_JAALCR010000097.1 GCF_011065895.1 Paludisphaera rhizosphaerae
GACCGCATCAGAAAGCTCGCCGCCGACTCCGCCTGGATCGCCCGGATTCGGGCCCGGCTGTCGGACCTGGGCTGGTTCATGAAGTGTCTGAAGGAGCCGCTCGCGCGCCGGGCCAATCGCGAGGACGGCTGCACCGGGGCGTTCTGGGAGGGTCGATTCCGCAGCGTGCCGGTGCTGGACGAGGAGGCCCTGCTGGCCGTGGCCGCCCACATCGACCTGAACCCCTTCGCCGCCGGGGCCGCGCCTACCCCCGAGGCCGCCGAACACATCTCGCTGCGCGAACGGCTCGACCACGCCCGGGCTCAGAACGCCGCCGACAGCCTCCGCGACGATCTCTCGATCCGCACCGACGACTCGCGTCACGAAGATGGCCTGTGGCTCTCGCCGACCAACGACCGTGGCGTCCGAGGCGGCCGCTACGGCCTGGCCGCCGGCTACACCCTGGCCTGCCACCTGCGCCTGATCGACGCCGCCGCGCGGATCGACCGAGCCGGCAAGAGAAGCCTGCCGCGCGACGCCGCCCCCA
>NZ_JAALCR010000098.1 GCF_011065895.1 Paludisphaera rhizosphaerae
CCGTAGGTCTTCATACGGTGATCGCCCCCCGGTAGCCGAGCACATAAAACGCCCCGAACTGATAGTTGAAATTCAGGGTGATCGACAGGGGGGAGCAACTCGTGTCGTTAAAATTGGGCCCGGTGCTTGCGACCTGCGTGTACTGGTATCGGCTCGCCGAGCAGCCCGTGGAGGACCAGTCGTATTGCGGGACGAGTTGAGGGGCCCCGACCGAAGGCAAGTAGAGTTGCCCGGGTTCGAGGAGGACTTGCGTGCCGGTTCCCGAGAATTGAAGCCAGTAGGCGTTGCCCTTGAGAGAGCCGAACCCGTCGCAATAAACCAAGATCAAGAAGTTCGCGGCCGTCCCGCCCCCAACCCCTACGCAGCCCGATGGAGATCCGACCCCCGTAAGGATCCCGGGCCTGGAGGCACCGTTGACGGTCGCCGGGAAGGGGACGCTGTAGAAGCCGTACCAGCCGTTGAAGCCCGAATTCCAATGCCTATGGAGGGTGGTGGAGCCG
>NZ_JAALCR010000099.1 GCF_011065895.1 Paludisphaera rhizosphaerae
CCCTCGGTGGCGCCGCCGAGCGTGATGGTCGCCGTCAGCTACCCTGGGGCCAGCGCCGAGGTGCTGGTGGACTCGGTGCTGATCATCCTCGAGCAGGCGATCAACGGCGTGCAGGACATGCGTTACATGGCCTCGGCCGCCACCAGCGCCGGCGAGGGGGCGATCCAGATCATTTTCGAGCCGGGGACCGACCCCAACGTGGCGGTGCTCAACGTCAACAACCGCATCCAGATCGTCAAGAACCGGCTGCCGAACATCGTCGAGCTGGAAGGGATCATCGTCCAGCAGAACATGACGTCGATGTTGATGTATGTGAACATCTATGGGACGGACCCGGAGCTGGACCAGAACTTCCTGTACAACTACGTGACGGTGAACGTGCTGCCGGAGATCCGGCGGACGCGTGGGGTGGGGACGGCGAACATCCTGGGGAACCGGGCCTACGCCATGCGGATCATGCTCAACATCGACCGCATGCG
>NZ_JAALCR010000100.1 GCF_011065895.1 Paludisphaera rhizosphaerae
CTGGAGACGTCGTAGCTGACCTCATAGTCGACCCCTGGGGGAAAGGTCCGCTCCTTGAACTCCTTGAGCTTCTCCTTGACCTCCTCGATGATGGTCGCGGCGTTGGTGCCGGGGAGCTGCTTGAGCACGATCGCCGCCGAAGGCTTGCCGTCCAGGTCCGAATACAAACTGTAGAACGACGCCCCTAACTCGACCCTAGCGACGTCCTTGAGCCGCAGGATCTCGCCGTCGGGATTCGCCTTGAGAATGATGTCTTCGTACTGCTCGGGCTTGTTGTACCGGCCCACCCACGTCAAAACGTACTCGGTCGTCTGCGACATTTTCCCTGTCGCCTGCCCTAATCGGCCAGGAGAGCCGATCATACTTTGATCGGCCATCGCCTTCATGACGTCGTCCGCGGAGACGTCATAGGCC
>NZ_JAALCR010000101.1 GCF_011065895.1 Paludisphaera rhizosphaerae
TTGGAGACGTCGTAGCTGACCTCGTAATCAATGCCCGGCGGGAAGGTCCGCTCCTTGAACTCCTTGAGCTTCTCCTTGACCTCCTCGATGATGGTCGCGGCGTTGGTGCCGGGGAGCTGCTTGAGCACGATCGCCGCCGAAGGCTTGCCGTCCAGGTCCGAGTATAGGTCGTAGAATGAAGACCCCAGCTCAACCTTGGCGACGTCCTTGATGCGCAGGATCTCGCCGTCGGGATTCGCCTTGAGGATGATGTCCGCGTATTGCTCAGGCTTGTTGTACCGGCCCACCCACGTCAGAACGTACTCAACAGTCTGTGACGTCTTGCCGGTCGCCTGTCCCAGCCGGCCAGGAGAGCCGATCATGCTCTGCTCGGCGACCGCCTTCATGACGTCCTCGGCCGAGACGTTGTAGGCT
>NZ_JAALCR010000102.1 GCF_011065895.1 Paludisphaera rhizosphaerae
GGACTGTTCGATCGCCTCGCGGACGCCCTCGCGCTTGTGGCAGGCGAGGTTGTCCATCACCACGACGTCGCCGGGCCGCAGGGCCGGGGCCAGCTGCTGGCGGACGTAGGCGGCGAACAGCTCGCCGTTGATCGCCCCGTCGACCACGACCGGGGCCACGACTCCGTCGGCCCGCAGGCCGGCGACGAACGTGGTCGTCTTCCAGTGGCCGTGGGGCACGGCCATGACCAGCCGGACGCCGCTGGGGGCCCGGCCGCGCGTCCGGGTCATGTTGGTGCTCGCCCAGGTCTCGTCGACGAACACCAACCGGGCCGGGTCCAGCCCGGGCATGGCTTCGCGCCAGCGTCGGCGGGCCTCGGCGACGTCGGGGCGG
>NZ_JAALCR010000103.1 GCF_011065895.1 Paludisphaera rhizosphaerae
GATCGACGACCCGAGATGCAAGTGCCCCCAGAACTCCACGCCCCGGCCTTCTTCCAACGCCTCCCAGGCCAGGAAGATCGCGTTCAACTCGCGGTCGATGACGGCGTCGAAGGGATGCTTCCCCAGCAGCCGGACGAACATGAATTGATCGGTATACGTCCAGGCGTGATCGCCGTCGATGAGATCGCGCATCTCCCCCCAGCGTTCGAGCAACCACCGCACGCCCTCCGGCGAATCCTCCAGCGCCGCCACGAAGGCCGCCGGGTCGTCGTTCACCCCCTCCAGCGGCCCGCGATTCCCCGTCGCGAACAGCCTCCGCCCCAGCAG
>NZ_JAALCR010000104.1 GCF_011065895.1 Paludisphaera rhizosphaerae
CACGAGAGGCGGCTCGACGAGGTTGAACACCGCATCCTGAAGGTGGAGCAGAACCAGCCCGGACTGTGGCAGGGGGCCGGTCTCGGCGGGGGATCCGGCGGCACCCGACTGGCCTACGCGTCCACCGGCGGTCTCACGGCCCGCTCGGGTTCCACGTTGGGGACGGGAAACGCCGATTTCGTGGTGGTCGACGGCGGGGGTCTGACTTCGACGGGTCTCACGTCGGCCGTCTACAGCTTGTGCGACGAAGCCATCTCGGCCGGGATCTTGCTGGCGATCGTGAACGTCAACGGCGTCGACGTGGCCAGCCCCCTGGAGTGCCCC
>NZ_JAALCR010000105.1 GCF_011065895.1 Paludisphaera rhizosphaerae
ATTCCTGGCCGTCGGCGCGGGCTCGCGAGTTGTTTCGGGCGGTGCAGATTCTGACGAAGATGCGGAAAGATTCGACGCGTGAACATAAAACGTCTTCCCCCCTGGAGGGGGAAGACAGACTGCGCAGCGGTCAGATGAGGGGGATGACCGGCGTCGGAAAGACATCGGATCCGACGGCTCCCTCGAACGCGGGGCCGGTCGTCCCCCTCATCCGGCCCTGCGGGCCACCTTCCCCCTCCAGGGGGGAAGGCCGTTGTGGCTCAGACAGTGAGAGTCGAAGGCTGACGACCTCGTC
>NZ_JAALCR010000106.1 GCF_011065895.1 Paludisphaera rhizosphaerae
CGTCGAATCTTTCCGCATCTTCGTCAGAATCTGCACCGCCCGAAACAACTCGCGAGCCCGCGCCGACTGCAGCCGTCGCAGCCGTTCGCCCGCGTCGCCGGCCAGGAATGAGGCTCGCTCGGCCATCTCGAAGGCGTCGTCTCCTTCCACTTCCTCCACCTCGGCCAGCCGGTCTTGCAACCGCTCGACCTGAGCGTCCACGACGGCCCGCAGCAGCCCCCGCGCCTCGGCCTCGTCGGCCGGCCGGTCCACCAGTTCCCGCCAGCGTCGGCACCTGCTGAGCGCCGGGTCGTC
>NZ_JAALCR010000107.1 GCF_011065895.1 Paludisphaera rhizosphaerae
CACGCAGGCCGTGCAGATCTTCGGCGTGACCGACTGCCCGAGCCTCGAACATCGGCCATAGCGGCAAGAACAGGAATCCGGCCCGAAGTATCGGCACTGGCGGGCTTGGTCGAGTAACTCAGCTTCACGGGCGAGTTCTTCGGGAACCTCCTGCGTCGCCTCTTCTCCCGGAGTCGGGATGGTCGTGTCGAAGGGCAGGTCGGCGAGTTCGCGATATTGGGCCCTGGTGACCGGGTCGGGGTTGTCCTCGGACGCCAGCCAGGCCACGCGGGGGATGTCG
>NZ_JAALCR010000108.1 GCF_011065895.1 Paludisphaera rhizosphaerae
TGCTGGTGGTGCTGCTGATCGTGAGCATCATCGCGGCGGTGACGCTGCCGGTGGTGATTCCCGCGATCAGCCATCGTCAGGTGGGCGAGGCGGCGCGGATCATCCAGGGGGGCCTGGTGGCCGCTCGCGACGCCTCGCTGCGGACCAACACCCCGCACGGCCTTCGGTTCCTACCCGACCCCACCTACAACGGCCTCGCTCCGGGCGCGCCCACGACGATCGACCCCAGCCGGATTCTGGCCTCGAACCGATTCATCCCCATCGA
>NZ_JAALCR010000109.1 GCF_011065895.1 Paludisphaera rhizosphaerae
CATCGCTTCTTCTGAAGCTCAATTCCCGTGCCGAACAGTATTGGCCCGAAGGGCCGGATGAGGGGGGCGCAACCAAACGCCCGCGACGACTAGGATTCGGGCCCACAACGGCCTTCCCCCCTTGAGGGGGAAGGTGCCCCGAAGGGGCGGATGAGGGGTGGAGATCCAGGAACTTCTGGATCCGAAAAGTATCTCGAGAGCCGACGCCGGGCGTCCCCCTCATCTGACCGCTGCGCGGTCTGT
>NZ_JAALCR010000110.1 GCF_011065895.1 Paludisphaera rhizosphaerae
GGCCCCGCGTCCGACTATCGGGTGTTCCAGGCGGCGGGGCTTCCTCGACTCCAAGCCAACCATGTCCTTGCGACGATGCGTTTCATGGGATTGATCGAGTTCGCCCGTTGCGAGAGTCAGCGGTGTCATAGCCTGACGGCCCTGGGCGTCACGGTGGTCGATCTGCTCTGCGGCTCCAACGAAGGGGGATCCGGTGATGC